>NZ_PYNV01000022.1:0-73157 GCF_003026095.1 Photobacterium sp. GB-72
TCTGGTCCGCCATTTACCTAGAGCTGTGATGCTCTACCAAACATGCTATTCAACAAAATATGAAAGACATCTGATGCAAAAAAGCCCCGTCTTTCGACGAGGCTTCTAATAAGTGGTCGGTGAAGAGGGATTCGAACCCCCGACCCTCTGGTCCCAAACCAGATGCGCTACCAAACTGCGCTATTCACCGACTGTAAATAATGGTTATATTAAACCACTATTTTTAAATAGTGGTCGGTGAAGAGGGATTCGAACCCCCGACCCTCTGGTCCCAAACCAGATGCGCTACCAAACTGCGCTATTCACCGACTGTAAATAATGGTTATATTAAACCACTACTTTTAAATTGTGGTCAGTGAAGAGTTGAGTCTATATAGAGAATAAATCTCCGACCCTCTGGTCCGCTATTTCCAAAAACAGGATGCTTACCAAGCTACGTCATTCACCGACTGTAAATAATGGTTTTATTAAACCACTACTTTTAAATTATGGTCAGTGAAGAGCTGAGTCTATATGGAGAAGGAATCTCCGACCCTCTGGTCCGCTATTTCCAAAAACAGGATGCTTACCGAGCTACGCTATTCACCGACTGTAAATAATGGTTAATTAAACCACTACCTTTTAATAGTGGTCGGTGAAGAGGGATTCGAACCCCCGACCCTCTGGTCCCAAACCAGATGCGCTACCAAACTGCGCTATTCACCGACTGTAAATAATGGTTTATTAAACCACTACTTTTAAATTGTGGTCAGTGAAGAGCTGAGTCTATATAGAGAAGGAATCTCCGACCCTCTGGTCCGCTATTTCCAAAAACAGGATGCTTACCAAGCTACGTCATTCACCGACTGTAAATAATGGTTTTATCGAAACCACTACCTTTTAATAGTGGTCGGTGAAGAGGGATTCGAACCCCCGACCCTCTGGTCCCAAACCAGATGCGCTACCAAACTGCGCTATTCACCGACTGTAAATAATAGTTTTATTAAAACTACTACTTTTAATTGTGGTCAGTGAAGAGCTGAGTCTATATAGAGAAGGAATCTCCGACCCTCTGGTCCGCTATTTCCAAAAACAGGATGCTTACCAAGCTACGTCATTCACCGACTGTAAATAATGGTTATATTAAACCACTACTTTTAAAATAGTGGTCGGTGAAGAGGGATTCGAACCCCCGACCCTCTGGTCCCAAACCAGATGCGCTACCAAACTGCGCTATTCACCGACAAATTCAACAACGCTCTGCGTCGTCGAGGTCGCTTATAATACTCGCCAAATTGATTTTAGCAACCCCTATACGGTATTTTTTTTTGTAACGAATTTTTTTGCTCATCAAGCAACCAAATTTGTGCATTCTCGGTAACTTAAGTGCTCTCAAACGCACAAATAACCACAACAATGAAACAGCCTTTTTACTCCTGTTCTAGATCATAACAACAGGCAATACACATGGCTTAAATAACCACCATCATATCTAAATGTTAGGGCTATAATATGGACATTTGATTAGAGCGTTTATTTGGAAATAGTATAGGACTTGCTTCTATACTTGTTATTTTTTCATTTTCTTACCTTTCACCATCAACTAGGCAAGATTTTATTACACTTGTATAATCAATAGCATCGGTTACTTAAAGTGAAAGTCCTATGCCAGATAATAATGAATTAGACCTTTTTAAAGAAATGATGGCCGATGTTGCGCCAATCAAACAAGATACTGTGACCATTTCACAAAAATATCAGGTATCAGAGTCTCAACTAGCTCGTCGAATTGCAGCTCAAAGTCTCGCTGAAAGTGATTCTGAATACTTATCATTAGATAATGCCAAAATGGTAAAACCTGATGATATGATTGAATTTAAACGAGATGGTGTACAAGAAGCTGTATTTAGAAAAATGCGTCAAGGTAAGTACGATATTCACGGCCGTTTAGATCTTCATAAAAAGTCATTACAACAAGCCCGTGATGAAATATTAGCATTTCTAAAGCAATCACAACGTTTAGATATTCGCACCGTTATGATAGTTCATGGCAAAGGTGAGCGTGCTAATCCACCAGCATTAATGAAAAGCTATGTCACAACATGGCTAGAGCAAATATCTGATGTGCTTTGCTTTCACTCGGCGCAACGGCAACATGGTGGCACTGGTGCGCTATATGTCATGCTAAAGAAAAGTCCTGAGAAAAAAGCTGAAACACGTGAACGACATCTAAATCGTCGCAGTGAATAATTCAAAGACCATAAAGAGCGGTTTTGCCGCTCTTTTCTTTTAGACTTTACAATCATACTAGCCAGAGTACACGACAAGCCAGTCCAATAAGCACTACACCAGATAGACGATCAATCAATACAGCGCGGGATCTTAACGTTTGTAATACTCGAGGGTATGACAAGACACAAGCAACTAAGGTGTACCATAATCCATCGACTAATAGTGGTGTCGCCACAATAACAATTTTACTTCCAGTTTCTGTACCCAACGCAACAAACTGACTAAATAGAGCCAAAAAATATAACGCTAATTTAGGGTTTAATAATGAGATCATTAAACCATCTCTTGCCGCATGAAGAAGGGAAGAAGGCTTTCCTGCTGCGAGTTTTTCTGCAACGCCGCCTTTAGAACGCAACGCATTAACGCCTAAATAGGCTAAGTAGCCAGCTCCTGCATAGCTAATCAGATTAAAGACTGTTGGTGATTGTTTTAAAACAACCGCAAGCCCTAATAATGTTAATAATGCGTATAAACCTACCCCACAAGCATGAGACCAAGCCGTTACTAAGCCATGTTTACGCCCACCGGTTAAGCTATGCTTAGCAACAACAGCAAGACTCGGTCCTGGTGACATCGCCCCTAAAATACAAATTAATAATAATGATAGCCAAATACTGATGGTCATGATGTTCTCCTTACATTGGTAGAAAAAATACCAAGTAAGCGTTATAAGAAGAAATCAAAAGAAATCATTACGGTCATGATAAAAAATCATTACCTTTCGGTGTCGTAAAAACACATCATTGTTCGTTAATGATTTATTGCCCCATTGAATACAAAGAGTTCTTCATTAACGTTAGCACATGCTCTCGCAACCATTGATGGGATAATTCGTTGTTATATTTAGGGTGCCATAGCAGCCAATACTGATTCAGCACACTTGGAAATGGTAATGGCTTATAAACAATATTATAGAAATCTTGCATCGTAACAGCTATATGTTCTGGAATAACAAGAAACATTTCTGTTCGAGATACAATACTTAAAGCAGATCCGAAAAATGGCACTGTTGTTTGAATATGTCGCCGATAACCTAAAGTACGTAACTCCACATCAACGAAACTGTCTTTATCTCCACCACCGTTAACAGAAATATGATTGTAGGCAACAAAGTCTTGTACCGTTAAATCTACCTTTGTATTTGCTAATGGATGCGTTGTACTCATCACGCACACTGCACGATCAGATCCAATCTGTATCCCAGATAATCCGGTAGGTATCTTTGGGGCCATAGTCGAGACTAATTGAATATCAAGATCGGCTAATTGATCAGTATAACTTGGTGACCATAGCTGATAGCTCACATCAAGCAAAGGCGCGTGCAATGTTAATAACTCGACGATATCAGGAAAGATATATTGCGCGACATAATCAGAAGATGACAAGACTATTTTCCCGCGCCAGTGATGCGGCGAGAACTGTTCTGGTTCAAATACCAAATCGCAATCGGTAAGTAATGACGTAATTTTATCTTGTAGTGAAAGTGCGCGAGGGGTCGGTAATAACCGGTTTCCCTCACGCACAAACAAAGGATCAGAAAAAATTTCACGTAATTGTGTCAGTTGCCGACTTACTGCAGACTGCGTAATGTGTAAACGCTCAGCCGTACGTGTTACATGGCACTCATCCAATAAGACATGTAATGTTCGAAGTAAGTTTAAATTAGGTACTGACACACTCTTTGCTCTCTATCCTTGGTATTAGTCTTCCTTGCCAATCGGGGCAAATTTACCGCCAGTCAAACTAACTAAATCTTTTGCCGCAAGTTCTATTTCTAAGCCGCGACGACCTGCACTAACACAAATAGTATCAAACGTTTCTGCGCTGCTATCAACAAAGGTTGGCAGCCGTTTTTTTTGTCCTAACGGGCTAATACCACCCACTATGTACCCTGTTACTTTTTCCGCAAGCTTTGGATCGGCCATTTCAGCCTTCTTACCGCCCGCAGCTTTAGCTGCTGCTTTTAAATCTAACATGCCAGATACAGGAACGACGGCAACCGCTAAATTTTTAGGATCGCCATTTAATGCAAATAATAAAGTTTTAAATACGCGATTAGGATCTAGCCCTAAGACTTCTGCCGCTTCATGACCAAAATTATTATTGGCTGGATCATGTTCATATTGATGTACTTGATACGAAATTTTTTGTTTCTTTGCTAATTGAATCGCTGGAGTCATTATTTTTCACTCTATTTATCATTCAAACAGCTGTGGTTAATTCCCCCTATTGCTCAAAAGCAACTAAAGAAATTAAGAACATCTGTTTACCTGTAATGATTATATCGTGAGTTGACAGTTTTCGGCTATATCCATCAAAAGAAGGATTTTAAATACAAAAAAGCGCATCGAATAAAAATATAAGATGCGCTTTCGAGCAATTAATATTGCTTATTTATAAACAATTTCACCTTTCGGCGCGAATTTGTTTACATCAATGGGTGAATTCGTTTCCAAGTATTGCTTTAATACTTCCGCGTCAACAAACCCCGTATTTACATGGCCTGCATGATCATTGATCTTCGGATAGCCGTCACCACCAGCTGCGTTGTAGCTTGGTACAGTGAAACGGTAAGTCTTTTTCAGATCTAACGGCTTACCAGCAAACTTCACATCACTTACTTTGCCATTTTCAACCGTCATTGAAATACCGTAGAACTGCGCATAAGCACCAGAATCTATCGGCTTAGTGGCAACAATATTCAGATAATCTAAAACTTCTTTACCTGACATATCGGTGTACGTCACGATATTGCCAAAAGGTTGAACAGTGAGTACATCTTTATAAGTAATGTCGCCGCCTTCAATTGAGTCACGAACACCACCAGAGTTCATTACAGCAAAGTCCGCTTTAGCACGTTGCATGTGTGACGCAGCAATAAGACGACCTAAGTTTGTTTGTTCAAATCGAACCACATTACGATCGCCTTCTAGCTTGCCATTCGACTTGGCAATCTTAACGTTTAACTGCTCTTGTCCATGCTCTTGGTAAGGCTTAAGGAAGTTATACACTTCTTGGTTTTTTACAATTTCATCTTGAATAAAGACACGCTTGCTTGAGCCATCATCTAGCTTAACTTTTTTCTTCAAGTTAACGGGGATCAAATCGTAACTAACCAGTGAAAGCTCACCGTTCTGAAATTCAAAGTCAGCACGACCTACATACTTACCCCACTCGTGGGCTTGGACAATCCATGTACCATTTTGCTGATCAGGTACACACTCGTCACCCGGTTTAAAATCTTTCTTCGCAACATTTGGGCCTTCCATACAGACAGGCTCTTGCGAGTGACCACCGACGATCATATCGAGATCGCCATCATCTAAATAACGTGCAAGCGCAACATCACCCGGAGCATTAATACCACGATGACCATCTTCATAGTGACCCATATGCGTTGCCGCAATGATCACATCAGGCTTTTCTGTTTTTTCTAGCTCGGTGATCACTTTTTTGGCTTCAGATTTTGGATCGCGAAACTCTACATTGCCGATAAATTCAGGATTACCAATTTTAGCCGTATCTTCTGTCGTCAAACCAATGACGGCAATCTTGATCCCTTGCTTTTCAAAAATTTGGTAAGGCTGAAATAAGCGCTCACCTGTTGTCTTATCGTAAATATTAGCCGACAACATAGGGAAATTCGCCCACTCTTCTTGCTTACGTAGTACATCTAATGGGTTATCAAATTCATGATTTCCTAATGCCATTGCATCATAGCCAAGCAGATTCATTCCTTTAAAATCAGGTTCTGCATCTTGTAGATCTGATTCAGGAACACCCGTGTTAATGTCACCGCCAGAAAGTAATAAGCTAGTACCACCTTGTTCTTCTACTTCTGCGCGGATTTCATCAATCAATGTCTTTCGGGCAGCCATACCGTACTCACCATTCTGGTTATGCCAGAAACGACCATGGTTATCGTTGGTATGAAGAATCGTGATTCTATAAGTTGTATCAGCATCCCATGCTGATGAGGCTTTTTCCGCTGTCGTTGCACAACCTGAAAGAACGGCAACGAGAGCGGCGCTTAATGCTGTTTTAGCAAATAGGCGTTGCTTCATGGTATCCACCTTAACTGTATTTTTAATGGCGACTTCAAACGAAGATAATATTCGTAAAACTGGAAAAATTAATTAGTCACATTTCCACCACAAAAAAATGTCGGTAAAAGTGAAACAATGTGACCAATATCGCCAGTGTAACGAAATAAATACGTATGAATTTTCCATTTTAAATTTTTGTTAACAGGATCACTTTTCGTCTTTTAAAACTCTTGTTTATGTCACACCCAAGCACAAAAAAGCCCAGTAAATACTGGGCTTTTTTCAAACAGTTATGCTCAACACTACTTTATAGTGATAGATATCACATTATACTTTCGCCAATTTTCGACTAGGGTGTTTCAACATAATCGCAACAATGGCAGAAAGAGCTAAGAAGAAACAGTAATAAGAGTGCGCAACAACATCTAATGGTGATAACTCAAAAACAGAACCAAGGAGTAACGCTTGCGCTCCGTATGGTAAAACACCTTGAATTACACACGAGAAAATATCGAGTAAACTCGCGGAACGACGTGGTGTAACCCCATTTTCATCAGCCAGTTCACGTGCAACACCGCCTGATACAATAATCGCAACAGTATTATTTGCCGTACATAAGTTAGTCAAGCTCACAAGACTAGCAATACCAAACTCACTCGCCCGTAAATTTTCAGATGACTGATGTTTTTTGCTAAATACATTAATCACACGACTGATACTTTGAGTTAAGAAAGCGAGTCCACCTTGTTGGCGCATTAATTCACTAATACCACCAATCAACATAGAGAGCAGGAAGATTTCCTGCATATTGCTAAAACCACCATAAATATCTTTGCCAAAACTGGTAAAACTATAATCAGCAGCAGATGTTAGACCGACACCACCAGCCAGTAAAATACCGACAGATAGAACAACAAACACATTAACCCCAGAGACTGCGAGCACCAAGATAGTGATATAAGGAATGACTTTTAACCACTCAATAGGTGCTGTTTCAGGCAATTGTGTAACCGAGCTATTAAACGCAAATAATAAAATAGCGGCAATTGCAGCAGGTAAGGCGATTTTAATGTTTTCACGGAATTTATCTTTCATCTGACAGCCTTGTGATCGCGTTGCTGCGATTGTGGTATCAGAAATAATTGAAAGATTATCACCAAACATTGCCCCACTAAGAACCACACCAGCAGTTAATGCGACATCCATACCAGACGCATGTGCAATGCCTAATGCGACGGGGGCTACTGCTGCAATCGTCCCCATAGATGTTCCCATTGCAGTAGCAATAAAAGCAGAGATCACAAAGATACCGGGTAAAATCATGCTTGCAGGAATAAGTGATAAACCAAGGTTAACCGTTGCATCGACCCCACCCGACGCTTTAGCAACAGAAGCAAAAGCGCCTGCCAATAGGTAAATCATACACATTGCGATAATGTCACTATGACCCACACCACGGATAAATTGCTCTATCGCTTTATTCAGTTTTTCTTTACTTAATAAAATCGCAACAACAACAGCAGGCAAAGCTGCGACAGGTGAAGGTAATTGATAAAAAGCAAAATCAACCCCTTGCATCGTAAGGTAAGTACCCACACCAATGAATAAAGCTAAAAAAATACCCAAGGGTAAGAGTGCTAATGCAGAAGGTGAAATGGTTTGATTTTTTTTATCTATATTTGGCATGGCGACGACTAAAGTTCTATTTATACATTCATTCCAAGACTAAAGGGATGCGCTCACAGTGTCAACATCTAGACGTCTAAACATCCAAAAGATGTGTAACTAAATTACATATTCAGTCAAGTTCAGTTTATTTCTTGTGTTTTATGACAAGAAAAACGCTTATTTTGTAGTAAAAGCACAAAAAATGGAACGGTCATCACTCAATTCAGTAACACTAATAACAATTCCATTATTTAAGGTGCATCAATGATAAACAACCGCTAAAATCTGCTAACATTTACTGGATTTTAGGGATATATAATGCAGTTAACATTAAAACAAAAACTTATTGTCGCGAGTTTATCGGCAGTTTTAGTGATGGCGACTGCACTCACTTGGCTCTCTGCTAATCAAATTGATACTCAAGCTAAACGTGATCTTTACGCTCGAGCAAGTAGCCTAACCGAGGCTGTTAGCAGCAGTGTGGGTGACTGGGTAAATATTCGTACCAATATTATTGACTCAGTAACAATTAACAATCCTGACATTGCTACGATCCCCTCTTTAAAGCAAGCCCGTTTAGCGGGTCAATTTGAAGATATTTACTTCGGCAGCACCGCAGGTATCGCCACTAGCTCTTTTGCTGAACGTGATTTATCTCAGGTAGATCCACGTACCCGTCCTTGGTACCAACAAGCACAAAAAGCGAATGAAACCATCATATCGTCACCGTATATGGACACCTTAACTAAAGCTAAAATGGTGACCATCGCCAAACCTGTTTATGATAATTCCACTTTTATCGGTGTTATCGGCGCTGATATATTGATCACCCAATTAATCGACGACATCGTCAATTTGAATGTTGGTCAAAATGCATTTGCTATGTTGATCAATAAAAAAGACGCCACATTTATCGCTCACCCCGATCAGCAGCTATTGCTACAACCTATTTCACGTTATAGCAACGCGCTTTCTATTAATTATATTGAGCAGCAAATTCATAATAATGCACTGACTAACCTGACCATTAACGATCAGCCTAAACTACTTTATTTTGCTAACATCCCTCATACTGACTGGATATTAGCACTCAACATGGATAAAAAAACCGAGGAAGCCAGCCATAAAGCATTGCTTTATAAGCTCCTTCTTACCGCTGCGGTTATTGCACTGTTAGTCATTACTACAGTGGCATGGTTAGTTAACTTCTTGTTCCGCGATTTAGATCGCGTATCAAACGCGCTGGCAGAAATCGCCAGTGGTGAAGGCGATCTAACTCAACGTATTGAGCCAAAGAGCAATGATGAAGTGGGCCAACTCGCCAATAACTTCAACCAGTTTGTTGGCAACATGCATCAAATGGTGGCACGTTTAAACCATGTATCTCAATCTCTCAGTCAACAGTCACATTTAACGGCAACCCAAGCAGAAGAACGTAGTACCCGTATCCAGCATCAACAAGATGAAATCAATATGGTCGCAACTGCTATTAACGAAATGGCAGCGGCAACCAAAGAAATTGCCTCTAACGCTGAGAATACAGCACGAACAGCAGAAGAAACTGTGATGGCATCTAATCATGGTGCTACTCAGGTCAATCAAAGCCAACAATCTATTTCTAGTTTGGCGCAAGAAGTTGAAACGGCAACGACAGTGATTAGCGATCTTAATAGCCATGCCCAAAGTATCAATACGATTCTTTCAACTATCCAAGGCATTGCAGAGCAAACTAACTTGCTGGCATTAAACGCCGCGATTGAAGCTGCACGTGCTGGCGAACAAGGTCGTGGATTTGCGGTTGTTGCAGATGAAGTACGAGTATTAAGTCAACGTACCCATGCCTCGACCCAAGAAATTCAGCAAATGATTGAAACGCTACAACAAACCACAGGGCAAGCGGTTGGGATAATGGAAGATAGTCGTCACCTATCTGAAACCAGTGTTGATGATGCAAGCTCTGCTTCTGCTAGTTTGGCGCAAATTACCAATGCTGTTAATAACATCAATGATATGGCAACCCAAATAGCCTCTGCTGCCGAAGAGCAATCATCAGTGACATCAGAGATCACGCGCAATACCGAAGGGATCCGTGATGTTTCAAACGAGTTGGCTGTTGAAGCTAATGAAGCTGCAAAACAAGCCGCTGAATTATCAGAGCTCTCTTATGAACTGCAGCAAGAAATCAACCGCTTTAAATTATAAGGCCTGATACTGATAAATAAACAAAAAGGCTTGCGTATAACGCAAGCCTTTATTTTAGAAACCAATTTAAACCAGCTATCAAGTAAATGTTTACACTAAGCTAAAAATAATCGCCGCGACTGCTAAACATCCCATCAATAAAATAAACCAAGTACTGATTTTACCTCGGTACATTTTCAGACTTTCAATTCGATATACCGCAAGCATTGGCATAATAAAAAGTATCATCGCAATCACAGGGCCTGATAACGCTTCCATCATCCCTAAAATACTTGGGTTCATAACAGCAGCAAACCAAATAGAGAAGAACATGATCACTACCCCAACCTTGTCGATGGTTTTTAATGGCAGTGATGTTTGTTTCGCTACAATGCCATTGAAGCTTTCACGTGCGCCCATAAAGTGCCCTAAAAACGATGACGTAATTGCAATAAAAGCAATTAAAGGGCCTAGCAACATAATAAAGTGACTGTCTTTAACGTTCGCTAAATAAGATAACACTGACACGTTATCCATTTTTGCATGCTGTAACTGCTCAGGGGATAAACTTAGCACGCAAGAGAACACAAAGAACAAAACAAAAGTAATCAACATCATTGAGGTACGCTTTAAGATTGTTTCTGATTTTCGATGTGCATGATCGCCATACTGACGACGTTGAGCATTCACAAAGCCAGAAACGACAGGCGTATAACTAAAAGCAAAAACAACAACCGGTATTGATAACCATAACGATGAGCTAAATTCAGTGATACTTTGAGAGAAGTTAAGATTAGGTACATGCCAGCTTGGGATCAGGTAAATAGAAATGCCCGCCAGAATAAATGCCAGTGGGTAGACAATCACTTCAAACGCTTTAAGCATCGCTTTTTCACCCGCAAGCATCACAGTTATCATCAAGAAGACTAATCCGCCTGATAACAACACCCGTGACGGCGCTTGCCAGCCTAATTGATGGACAATAAAACTATCAACGGTATTGGTTAGGCCGACACCATAAATGAGTAAAATCGGAAAGATAGAAAGAAAATACAGGGCTGAAATTAAGCGTCCGTAACGGGAACCAAAATGCTCTTCAACTACATCGGTAAAATCAGCGTCAGAAGATGATGATAAAACAAAACGCGCTAATCCACGATGAGCCCAAAATGTCATAGGTCCTGCTAATAATGCCATTATAACCAGTGACCAGAATCCACCTGAGCCGATATTGATAGGTAAAAATAAAATACCCGCCCCGACCGATGTGCCAAACAAACTTAACATCCAACGGGTGTCATGCTGTGTCCATTTAGAAGGATGTGCTGTGCTCTCTTTTTCGGGGTTCGCTTGGATTGTTGTTAATGACACAAGTAACTCTCTAACCAAATAAAATCGGCTACAAGTATGAAACTACGAGCTTTAAGTTTCAAAACAAGCGAGACACAGATCACACTGAATGCCTAATACCCAATAAGCATAAGAACTGCAATACTAACAAATAACGATATATAACTTCACATATAACTCAAGAAATAAGAATTAAATATCGTTTTTGTAGGTATATTAACTTTTCATATATTGAATATTTATCACACAAAATAATCATTCAGTTCGTTATCGGCAATAAAAAAGCCCAGTGATTTATACTCACTGGGCTTTAAAATCTAAATGAAAGACTTAGTTCACTTCAATTGGAGCAAAGCTCTTAATCAAATCATCAAGCTGTTTAATTTGTGCTAAAAACGGTTCTAGCTTATCGAGTGGGAATGCTGATGGACCATCACAAAGCGCGAGATCTGGCGTTGGGTGTGCTTCCATAAATAGGCCCGCAATACCCGTTGCAATACCAGAGCGAGCTAGATCAACGGTTTGCTCACGACGACCACCAGAAGCCGCACCTAGTGGATCACGACACTGCAGCGCATGTGTCACATCAAAGATGATTGGGCTACCCTTTGATGCTTTTTTCATTACATCAAAACCAAGCATATCAACCACTAAGTTATCGTAACCGTGCAATACACCACGCTCACATAAGATCACATTGTGATTATCACACTCAGCGAATTTCTCAACAATGTTACCGACTTGACCAGGGCTCATGAACTGTGGTTTTTTCACATTAATCACAGCGCCTGTTTTTGCCATTGCTTCAACAAGATCAGTTTGACGAGCCAGAAACGCTGGAAGCTGAATCACATCAACCACATCAGCAACAGGTTGTGCCTGCTCTTTCTCGTGAATATCAGTGATAATTTTCACACCAAACGTATCTTTTAGCTCTTGAAAGATTTTTAAACCTTCTTCCATACCAGGACCACGGTATGAATGAACAGATGAACGGTTAGCTTTATCAAAAGAAGCTTTAAATACGTAAGGAATACCTAATTTCTCAGTGACCTTCACGTAGTGCTCACACATTTGCATCGCTAAGTCGCGAGACTCAAGCACATTCATGCCACCAAATAAAACAAATGGCTTATCATTTGCAACATCAATATCGCCAATGCGAACAGTTTTTTGTTCCATCATATTTGTTGTTCTCTTCTAGTGTAGAATCAGAGGCTCATCAAAGAGCGTCTCTACTTGAGTTTTAAGTAAATCAGCGGCTGGATCTTCTGGGCATTGCTCAATAAAGTATGAGTAATCCATCGCTGCAGCGTGATTACAATCAAGCTGTTGATAAATATAGCCTCGGTCACGGATCTCATGGGGATCGCCTGGGCTAAATACCAGCGCAAGATCACTACAACGTAAAGCATCCGTAAAATGCTCTTCACGAAGAAGTGCACTTTTCATAACCGTTAACCAACGCGTTAAAATTTCATGATTCTGCTGTGTTTTAAGGTATTCAGGTTTAAGTTCAGTAAATGGACCACGGTGACCAATCAACCAGCTACGTAATATATGCGTGCTAACAAATTCACCATCAAAGGGGTTAATATACTGAACATCGCTTTCAGACCATGTCGCTTTTAATAGAAACTGGGTCGGAAAGCCTACGCTTTCAATCGGCAGATCAAGGTGCTGAGATAAATAAAGAAATAAAGCACCAAGGCTGACAGGGATCCCCTTTCGACGCTCCAGTACTTTATCTAAGAATGCATTATCTGACGAAAAGTATTGTTGGTGATCGCCTTGAAAGCCCCATTCACGATAAAAAAGGCGTAACAGCCCCTCTAACCGTAAACGAGGATTAACTTCTTCCATTAATGTTTGCTCAGCTTCCTGCGCTAATTGAGATAACTTTAACTCCACCCACTGGGTTGGAAATTCAGGCACGATGTCCTTCATCATATCAATAGCACCATAAACTAATGGCCGCGAATTTAATTCGTCTTCATTAAACAGCATCATGATATAACCTAACTTAACCTAAAATTGGCGTTTTCGTTACCGCCAATTGCGCAGCCAGAAATACCCAGCCCAATGCGCCTAAAAAGGCAAATGTCTTAAAGACTTTATTTTTACCCATATGCAGTGTGACATAACCAAGGGCGATGTAAGCGAGTACACAAGTTAACTTTTCAGTTAACCAACTATTACCAGCCGTAAAAGGCATAAATCCTGTAATAAAAATTAATGCCACACCACTTGCTAAAAGCACAGTGTCAACAATATGGGGAGTGATCTTGAAAAACTTTTTATTTAAAAGTGATGAGTTTGCCATCATCATGATGTAGCGAGTCACAAACAGTAAAACACTGAGTGCGATTGCCACTAAATGAAGATGTTTCATTGCCATATACATAATTATAATTCTCCTTGCCAGCAGCCCATCGTGACACGATCGAGCCCTGCATAGTCTTGACTGGTAGATACTTGTTGATAACCCAACTGTTCTAAAATAGTTCTTACAGCCGAACCTTGTTCGAAGCCATGCTCCATTAACAACCAACCACCTACTGTTAAGTGTTTGCGTCCTTGCGCGCTAATAATACGGATATCAGCTAAGCCATTATCATCAGCAACTAATGCACTCTTTGGTTCAAAGCGGACATCGCCTTGAACTAAATGGGGATCGGCCTGATCAATGTAAGGCGGATTACTCACAATTAGCTCAAACACATCATTGTCTTGTAATGGTGAATACCAACTTCCCGCTAAAAATCGGGTATTTAATATTGATAAACGTTGGCTATTTTCATGCGCAAGCTCAGCCGCTTCTTGACGTAAGTCAATGCCTGTAACCTGAAGACTTGGACACTCAGAAGCAATCGCCAGTGCAATCGCACCGGTTCCTGTTCCTAAATCCAATACTTTGGTAGTAGCGCTGGTGATTTTATCTAATGCAAGTTCAACCAAACGCTCAGTATCAGGACGTGGGATCAAGGTTGAAGGTGAGACTTTTAATGGCAGTGACCAAAATTCACGCTCACCAACAATATATGCGATAGGCTCACCATTTCGGCGGCGTGCAAGTAACTGCTGAAAAAAATTATATTGCTCATCATCTAGTTGCTTTTCAGGCCACGTTAATAAATAACTGCGTGGCTTATCAAGCGCATGACATAGCAAAACAACGCTATCAAGTTGCGGACTCTCAGAGCCCGCACTTGCTAGTTGTTCAGTGGTTTGCTTTAGCAAATATTCAATGCTTTGAGGCATTAGTTTTGCTCAGACATCGCAGCTAACTGATCCGCCTGGTATTCAGTAAATACCGGTTGGATCAATGCATCTAAATCACCTTCCATCACTTCATTTAAGCGGTAAAGTGTCAGTGTAATACGGTGATCAGAAACACGACCTTGTGGGTAGTTGTAAGTACGAATACGATCAGAACGATCACCTGAACCTAGTAGGTTACGACGTGTGCTCGCTTCTTCAGCATGACGTTTCTCTTCTTCTGCTTTGATAATACGAGCAGCAAGTACCGACATCGCTTTTGCTTTGTTTTTATGCTGTGAGCGCTCATCCTGACACTCAACAACAATACCTGTTGGTAAGTGAGTAATACGGATTGCAGAATCGGTGGTGTTAACGTGCTGACCACCCGCACCTGATGAACGGAAGGTATCAATACGTAAATCGCCAGCATTGATTTCTGGAATTTCCGCTTCTGGAATTTCAGGTAATACCGCAACAGTACAAGCTGAAGTATGTACACGACCTTGAGATTCTGTTGCAGGAACACGCTGAACGCGGTGACCGCCTGACTCAAATTTCAAAATACCGTAAGCACCATCGCCGTTCACTTTTGCGATCATCTCTTTATAACCGCCTTGTTCTGAGCGGTTTTCATTGATGATCTCAATACGCCAGCCACGACGTTCTGCATATTTGCTGTACATACGGAAAAGATCACCCGCAAAGATACCCGCTTCATCACCACCCGCACCTGCGCGGATTTCGACAAAACAGTTACGATCATCGTTAGGATCTTTAGGAATCAATAGCACCTGAAGTTCATCAGCTAAGCGTTCAATTTCAGCTTTGGCTTCTTTGATCTCTTCTTGTGCCATTTCACGCATTTCTGCATCGTCTTCCTGCGCCATTTCTTCAGCAGCCACTAAATCTTCTTTTGCTTGTTGGTAAGCTTGAAAACACTTAGTCACTTCTTCTAGCTGAGAATATTCTTTTGATAACGCACGAAAGCGGTTTTGATCCGCAAGAACACTTGGATCACCGAGGAGATGTTGAACTTCTTCGTAACGTTCAACAAGAGTTTCTAATTTAACTAAAATTGATTGCTTCATAATCTTCTAATAGTGCTGAGCGAAAGCCAAAGGCGATCAACTACTAATCGTTATAGGAATCCAGACCGAGTGCTTCACGAATCACAGCTAATTTTTCAGATTCGCCATTTTTTGCGACCTGCTGCATAGCCTTGGTTGGTGCATGGATAAGCTTATTGGTAAGTTTGTTACTGAGCTCTGCTAACGCCTTTTCAGGCTCGGTACCATTAGCAATGGCTTGGAGACTACGCTGTAGTAGCTCCTGTTTAATTTGTTCGGCAAATTGACGATAATCTCGAATACTATCAACTGCTTCAAGTGAGCGTAACCACTGCATAAACACAGCGCTTTCTTCACTTATAATGGCTTCAGCTTGAATCGCTGCGACCTTACGCTGCTCACGGTTCTTCTCTACAATCGAGTGAAGATCATCAACAGAATATAAGTAAGCATCGTTCAATTCGCCAACTTGTTGTTCTATATCTCTAGGCACAGCAATATCCACCAACAGCATAGGTTGATGACGACGTTGTTTTAATGCCATTTCAACCATCCCTTTACCAACAATCGGCAATGGGCTTGCGGTTGAACTAATAACAATATCAGCGCGATGGAGGTGATCAGGAATTTCTTCAAGACTGATCACTTCAGCACCAAACTCTTGTGCAATGCCTTCTGCTCTCTCACGCGTACGGTTAGCAACAATCAAACTATTACAACCTTGTTCAACGACATGGCGAGAAACAAGTTCAATTGTTTCGCCTGCACCAACAAGTAAAATAGTAGCACCCGATAAAGACTCAAAAATTTGTCGCGCTAAAGAACACGCCGCATAAGCTACAGAGACAGCATTGCCGCCAATGTCCGTTTCAGTACGTACGCGTTTCGCTACTGTAAAGGTTTTTTGAAACAGCTTTTCTAAGGTGCCACCTACTGCTTCGTTGTCTTTTGATTCCGAATAAGACTGCTTCACCTGTCCTAGGATTTGCGGCTCGCCCAATACTAACGAATCAAGGCCACAAGCAACACGCATTAAATGACGTGCTGCCGCTTGCTCTTCATGAAAGTACAGGCTTGGCATCAGTTCTTCGGCTGTGATCTGATGAAATTTGGTCAACCAGTCAATGATCACACCCGGCCCTGACTGTGAAATCTCACAGTAAACTTCAGTACGGTTACAGGTAGATACTATAACCCCACTTAATACCTCAGGGTGGTTTTTCAGCTGCTGCAACGCCAAAGATAGCTTTTCAGGAGAAAAAGCTACTTTTTCGCGTAAATCAACAGAAGCTGTTTTATGGTTGATTCCTAATGCAAGCAAGGTCATGGAGACGGTGTACCCACTTCGCCAGTGAAAAAATCTAAGGAGGGGATTTTACTTGATGCCCTGACTTAATAAAAGGTAGCTGACGTAATCAATCAATAATGACTGCATTTTTATTGCCTTATTTGCCTAATTTACCCCTTATTTTTGCTTAATATTTGGCTTTAATTAAAATAATCGTTATTGTTTTTGCTCATTCTTATTACGAGCTTTCATCATGAGATTACGTAATTTAGCCTTTATTGCTATTACATTTTCCTTATTATCTGGCTGTGCGCAAACGCCCAAAAGCACCGCAAAAGTCGATTGGGAAATCCATCAAGCCCAATTAAAACACCTCACCGATTATCAAGCGAAAGGTGTGTTTGGCTATTTAAGCCCTGAGCAACGCATATCTCTCACCTTTAACTGGAAAAATCATGCTGATAAATACCAGTTAATCTTAACAAAAATGTACAAAACCGTCCTTAATCTCAATGCAGAGCCAGGCAACGTAACACTCATCGATCCTGATGGTAAAACCTATCATGGCACTGATGCTGCGCAATTAGTGAAGCAATTAACAGGAATCGAATTACCCCTATCACAAATGCGCGATTGGCTAATTGGTTTACCGACGGCTGCTGATACTTATCAGCTAAACAAAAATGATCAAGTCGCTTATCTCGCCAAAGAGATTGATGGTCAAGTATGGGAAATGCACTACAACACGTATAATGATCAAAGCCCTGCCTTACCCACACAAATGGTACTAAACCAAGGCAAACTCAAAATTAAAATAAAAATCTCTAACTGGTTAGCAAATTAAACAGCAAAGCATTTTCGATTACTCAAAATAGACGAGCATTGCATGAGTCAATACATCCCTTTTGGTGTCGCGAGCCAATGGCCAGCGCCAGCAAAACTGAATTTATTTTTATACATTACAGGCCAACGTCCAAATGGCTACCATGATTTACAGACGCTGTTTCAGTTTGTCGATTATGGCGATACTTTAACCATCACGCCACGTCGTGATAACCAAATTAATTTAACGCCTGCAATTGAAGGAGTTAAAACCGAAGATAACCTGATTTATCGCGCTGCAAATGCACTTCGTCAAGCCTCACATTGTGACTTAGGAGCCGATATTCATATTGATAAGATCCTTCCTATGGGAGGTGGTCTTGGTGGTGGCTCCTCTAATGCAGCCACAGCATTAGTCGCCCTCAATCATCTTTGGCAAACCCAGCTATCGGTTGATGAATTAGCAGATATTGGTCTTAAATTAGGTGCTGATGTCCCTGTTTTTGTCCGTGGTACTAGCGCATTTGCCGAAGGTATTGGTGAAAAACTGCAACCGGCAGAACCGCAAGAAAAATGGTTTTTAATCGCAAAGCCTGATATTAGCATTGCAACTGTCGATATTTTCACCCATCCAGAACTTCCGCGTAATACTAAAAAACGTAGCCTAGATGCACTGTTACGTGGAGTTTACGAAAACGATTGCGAGAAAATTGTAAGAAGTCTTAATCCCGAGGTTGATCAGGCGCTTTCGTGGCTGTTAGAATACGCGCCATCAAGATTGACCGGCACTGGCGCTTGTGTATTTTCAGAGTTTAATACGCAGGAAGAAGCCAACGCAATTTTGAAAATTTTACCTGACTGGCTCCACGGATTTGTCGCAAAAGGTGTCAACACGTCTCCTCTTATGACAACCTTAGCCGCACATTCTACGGATTGTCAGTAATTACAACTTGGACGCAACCTGAGGTTTACACCGTGCCTGATATGAAGCTGTTTGCTGGTAACGCAACACCAGAACTAGCCCAACGCATCGCTGATCGTCTTTATATTTCATTGGGAGATGCAACGGTTAACCGTTTCTCCGATGGTGAAGTATGTGTACAGATTAATGAAAACGTACGTGGTAGCGACGTATTCATTATCCAATCAACTTGTGCACCAACGAACGACAACCTAATGGAACTGGTTGTTATGATCGATGCACTACGCCGCGCTTCAGCTGGCCGTATTACAGCAGTAATTCCATACTTTGGTTATGCTCGCCAAGATCGCCGCGTTCGCTCTGCTCGTGTACCAATCACTGCAAAAGTAGTTGCTGATTTCCTTTCTAATGTGGGTGTTGACCGTGTTCTTACTGTTGACCTACACGCTGAGCAAATCCAAGGCTTCTTCGATGTTCCTGTAGATAACGTATTTGGTAGCCCAGTTCTTCTAGAAGACATGCTAGCCAAAGATCTTCAAGATCCTGTTGTGGTATCACCAGACATCGGTGGTGTTGTCCGTGCTCGTGCTATTGCAAAACTACTTGATGACACAGATATCGCTATCATCGATAAGCGTCGTCCACGTGCAAACGTATCTCAAGTCATGCACCTAATCGGTGACGTTGAAGGTCGTGACTGTATCATCGTTGATGACATGATCGATACAGGCGGTACCCTATGTAAAGCAGCAGAAGCGCTAAAAGAGCGTGGTGCAAAACGTGTATTTGCATACGCTACTCACCCAGTATTTTCAGGTAGTGCACTAGAGAATATCCGTGAATCTGTTATCGATGAAATTATCGTTACAGACTCAATTACGCTAACAAAAGAAATTGAAGCGACGGGTAAAGTATCAGTATTAACACTGTCAGGTATGCTAGCTGAAGCTATTCGCCGCATTAGCAACGAAGAATCAATTTCAGCAATGTTTGAGCACTAATTTGCTCACTCGGTTAGGTTGCCTTAATTTAACCGAATAAGATATTTAACGCCTCGCAATAGCGAGGCGTTTTCTTTTGTCTAGCCAGCAAAAACAGTGACTACGAAGAGCCATATCAATTTTAGTTAATTTAATATAATATATGGCGCGTTTTGAGCCCAACACCCAGTAACTCATTGTCACTATAATTTCAGGTGCAACCTGCTAAGTTACTGGTAAATGACAAGAGAGATAAACGTGAGTAATAATATTCGTTTGCTTGTTGGCCTCGCTAACCCGGGTCAAGAGTACGCCAACACCCGCCATAATGCCGGTGCATGGGTCGTTGAAGAATTAGCGCGCGTCCACAATGTAACCCTTCGCCCTGATCCCAAGTATTTTGGTTTAACAGGAAGAATTACAGCCAATGGACAAGATCTTCGCCTATTGATCCCATCGACTTTTATGAATCTGTCAGGAAAGTCGGTTGCTGCGTTAGCTAACTTCTTCCAAATCAAACCCGAAGAAATTTTAGTTGCTCACGATGAATTAGATTTACCACCCGGTGTTGCGAAATTTAAAAAAGGTGGTGGTCATGGCGGACATAATGGTCTTCGCGATATCATTAGTAAAATGGGCAACAATAAAGATTTCTATCGTCTGAGGATCGCTATCGGTCATCCAGGCGATAAAAACAAAGTCGCAGGCTACGTACTTGGAAAAGCACCTGCTAAAGAGCAAGAATTGATTGATGCTGCAGTAGATGAATCTGTTCGCTGCATTGATATCTTACTTAAAGACGGCTTAACAAAGGCGCAAAATCGCCTACATACATTCAAAGCAGAATAGCCACACATTTTCGCGTACTATTTTGCCGCTATAGATACAGTCATTCGTACTATAGTTGAGTTGTTACACAGAATAATCACCAAAAGGGTTTTAAACCATGGGTTTTAAATGCGGTATCGTAGGTCTACCAAACGTTGGTAAGTCAACTCTATTCAACGCCTTAACAAAAGCAGGCATTGAAGCAGCAAACTTCCCGTTCTGTACTATTGAACCAAACACAGGTGTAGTACCTGTTCCTGATCCACGTATGGATGCATTGGCAGTATTCGTAAATCCAGAACGAATTATGCCAACGACGATGGAGTTTGTTGATATCGCGGGTCTTGTTGCTGGTGCATCTAAAGGTGAAGGTCTAGGTAATAAATTCCTAGCTAACATCCGTGAAACAGATGCTATTGGCCACGTTGTTCGTTGTTTCGAAAACGATAATATTGTCCACGTTGCTGGCCGTATCGATCCGTTAGAAGACATGGATATCATCAATCTTGAGCTTGCGATGGCAGACTTAGATACGTGTGAACGCGCAATCCAGCGTTTAGCTAAACGCGCAAAAGGCGGTGATAACGATGCTAAGTTTGAAATCAAAGTACTAGAGAAGATGCTTCCTCACCTAACTGAAGGTGGCATGCTACGTGCACTTGAGCTGACAAAAGAAGAAAAAGCGGCGATCGATTACCTACACTTCTTAACGCTTAAGCCAACCATGTACATCGCTAATGTTAATGAAGATGGTTTTGAAAATAACCCATTCCTTGACAAAGTTATTGCACGTGCAGCTGAAGAAAATGCGGTTGTTGTTCCAGTATGTGCGGCAATGGAATCAGAGATCGCTGAACTGGATGATGAAGATCGTGAAGAGTTCCTTGCCGATATGGGTATCGAAGAACCAGGTCTTAACCGTGTTATCCGTTCAGGTTATCAGCTATTGTCTCTTCAGACTTACTTTACAGCAGGTGTTAAAGAAGTGCGAGCATGGACAATCCCTGTCGGTGCAACAGCACCAAAAGCAGCGGGTGTTATCCACACGGACTTCGAAAAAGGCTTTATTCGTGCAGAAGTTATTGGCTATGACGATTACATCAATTTCGGTGGTGAGTCAGGTGCTAAGGAAGCAGGTAAATGGCGTCTAGAAGGTAAAGAGTACATTGTTAAAGACGGTGATGTTGTTCATTTCCGTTTTAACGTGTAATTTGTAGCTTAGCCGCTAATTTTACAAATTCTATAAGCCAGCTTTATTAGCTGGCTTATTTTCATCTAAATATAAATTTCACTTATTTGTTAGCAATATAAATAACTTGATAGTGTTCACATTTTTTGAAGTTTTAAGCTGACAATCGTAATTTCAGTTTGTCATTCGCACACATCGCCCAAATATGCGCCGAACAAACGAATTTTGACGATATATTTAAAAAAACTATTGACGGTTTTCGCTGGTATGAGCATAATGCGCCCCGTTCCCGACACAGTGATTCGTTAAGAATCAGTGTTAAAAAACGGAAAATGGCTACGTAGCTCAGTTGGTTAGAGCACATCACTCATAATGATGGGGTCACAGGTTCGAATCCCGTCGTAGCCACCATTCAATTTTCACGTTAAAATTGAATATCGGTTCTAGAAACTGATAACATGCGGAAGTGGCGGAATTGGTAGACGCACCAGATTTAGGTTCTGGCGCCGCAAGGTGTGAGAGTTCAAGTCTCTCCTTCCGCACCATTCTCTCAATAGCGTTGAGAGATGCTTTTAAAAAGCACTAGTAGGTCTATCGCCAAGCGGTAAGGCAGCGGCTTTTGATGCCGCCATTCCCTGGTTCGAATCCAGGTAGACCTGCCATTATTTAAGAGTATTGATGAAATTCAGTATTCTGTGTTGGCTACGTAGCTCAGTTGGTTAGAGCACATCACTCATAATGATGGGGTCACAGGTTCGAATCCCGTCGTAGCCACCATTTATTCTTTAAATCAGCTTTTTACCAATTACTGATTTAAATTATACAACTAGAGACAACAGTTACTTGTAACTGACAATATGCGGAAGTGGCGGAATTGGTAGACGCACCAGATTTAGGTTCTGGCGCCGCAAGGTGTGAGAGTTCAAGTCTCTCCTTCCGCACCATTCTCTCTAGTTTGTGAAAAGTCTTGTATGAACAAGCGCTGTAGGTCTATCGCCAAGCGGTAAGGCAGCGGCTTTTGATGCCGCCATTCCCTGGTTCGAATCCAGGTAGACCTGCCATTATTTAAGATTGATTGTCTCGACGATTAATCATGCGGAAGTGGCGGAATTGGTAGACGCACCAGATTTAGGTTCTGGCGCCGCAAGGTGTGAGAGTTCAAGTCTCTCCTTCCGCACCATACACTAGAAACCCACTCTTTGAGTGGGTTTTCTTTTATCTAGCGATATATTATTAGATAAAGAAAAAGCCGATAGATCATGTCTCTCGGCTTTCTGCATTTCGTTATAAAAATAGCAAAATCTTTAACTAAAGACCCATCGCGTATTTCAATACTTGTTTTTTAATACCGCCAGCCCCATCAGCTAAACGAAGTCCTGCATTACGAATAAACTTTAATGGCGTGATGTTATTACTAAATGTCACATAGAAAAAATCCATCCCTGTTTGCATTATAAGGTTATCAGGACGACGACGACGTTGGTACTTATCAAGTACCGAACTTTCCGCCCAATGCTCACCTGCCGCTTCTATTTCTTGAAGTAAAACATCAACATCTTTAAAGCCAAGATTCACACCTTGGCCTGCTAATGGATTAATCGTATGAGCAGCATCACCTAATAAAACGACATTTGGCTTGTAATAGGTTTGTGCGTGACGACGCGTTAATGGAAAAGATCCATGATCAACCACACTGAACTCACCAAGCTCTTCAGGAAAAACGGCAGAGATCTCTGCATGCAACTGTTCGGTAGTCATATGTGATAGGCGTCGAATACGTTCAGGGCTGTCATACCATACTAATGAACCTTGATGTCCTGGCAACGGTAAGAATGAACGAGGGCCTGCTGGCGTAAACTGCTGCCAAGTAATATCTTGTTGCGGCAATGCTGTTTCTATATTAATGAGCATGCAGTGTTGGCGGTAATCCCACGCAGTAATACCAATACCGGCTTGTTGGCGTACTTGAGAATTAGCACCATCGGCACCAATTAATAATCGACACTGTAGCTGTTGAGTATTTTCTAGCTCAACGATATAGCCATTTTCAATCGATGTTGTTGAAACCATTTTTGATGGGCAATATAACGTCAAGTTCTCGATATTGTCGAATTGCTGCCAAAGCGCAAGTTGCAACAGGCGATTTTCAACAATATAGCCTAGTTGATCTAACCCCATGTCATCAGCATTAAAGCGTGTACGACATTCTGGATTTTCCCATGTTTCCAATCGTTTAAAAGGACACAAACGCATGTTGAGCACCTCATTCCATGCGCCTAACCGATCTAATAATGCAACGGAATGAGGAGAAATTGCGGAAACACGTAAATCCATCGGTTGTGTGTTTGCAAAAGGTCGAGGGGCAAAGCCTTCTAATACAGCAACATCTAAACCTAACTTCGCTAAGCCAAGCGCGGTTGCTGCCCCAACCATACCGCCACCCGCAACGATGACATCATACTGCTTCATTATTTACCTACCTATTACGTTCAGGCTCATTATTTGGTTATAATCCAATAAACCATCATAGTAACTCGAATTGTATAAAAAATTTTAATATATAAGGAATGTCACTAAGATAAACATTCTTTTATTGTGCAATCACTTTGATAATCAGGAAACAGTCTTACCATGCTAAAACGTTTTTTTACTAAATTTCTTTTATTTGTACTTTTGTTTCCTATATTTCTCGTGATTATTTTTAAGTTTATTAATCCACCATTTTGGGGATGGGAGATTAGCCGAACACTATTTCCACCTCAAGGTTACCCTGCGCACACTCAACATCAGTGGGTTAATTTAGATGAAATATCAAAAAATATGCAGTTAGCGGTGATTGCTTCAGAAGATCAAACCTTTCCTGAGCATCACGGCATTGACATACAAGCGACACTGTCAGTGTTAAGACACGAAGGTAAAAATGGGCCTGTACGTGGAGCCAGTACGATTAGCCAGCAAGCGGCTAAAAATATGTTTCTATTCCCAATACACTCATATATTCGTAAAGGTATCGAATTATATTTCTCTTTATTGATGGAAATAGTTTGGGGAAAAGAACGTATTCTTGAAGTTTACCTAAATATTATTGAATTCGGTCCTGGTATTTATGGTGTAGAAGCAGCAAGTGAACACTTTTTCCATATACCAGCCAGCCAACTAAGTATCCAACAGGCTGCACAGCTTGCTGCGGTATTACCAAACCCATATAAGATAAAAGCATCACCAATGAGTAATTACGTCTATCAACGTACTCTATGGATCCGCCGTCAAATGCACCAACTTGGTATGGTAACGCTCGATAAAGTCTATAATGAACAATCACTTTTTAAATCATTCCATCTTTACCCATAGATTGGAATAAACCCACAATTTATTCAGGGTGGTGATGTTCTGGTCAGAGCGAGTTTAAAGCAGTACAATACGCGGCTTGCTACAGGCGATGACTATCATGTCCCCTGTCAGCCCGTAATCTGAATGTAATGAAATCAACACTACGAGCGAAGAGTTAGAGATGGCGAAGAAACTGCTGATCAAAACCTGGGGCTGCCAGATGAACGAATACGATTCATCAAAAATGGCAGATCTTCTTAATGCAGCTAATGGCTTTGAGTTAACCGATATCCCAGAAGAAGCAGATGTTGTGCTACTTAACACCTGCTCGATCCGTGAGAAGGCACAAGAGAAAGTTTTCCATCAGCTAGGGCGTTGGAAAAAATTAAAAGATAATAAGCCAGATCTTGTGATCGGTGTCGGTGGTTGTGTAGCCACGCAAGAAGGTGACTCGATTCGTAAACGTGCACCGTATGTTGACGTAATCTTTGGTCCGCAAACACTGCACCGTTTGCCAGAGATGATTAAGCGTTCACAATCAAATGAAAAAACCGTTATGGATATCTCCTTCCCTGAAGTTGAGAAATTCGATAGCTTGCCTGAGCCTCGTGCTGAAGGCGCAACAGCATTTGTATCTATTATGGAAGGTTGTTCTAAATACTGTACTTACTGCGTAGTACCTTATACTCGCGGTGAAGAAGTGAGCCGTCCACTAGATGATGTACTGTTTGAAATTGCACAACTTGCAGAACAAGGCGTTCGTGAAGTCAATCTACTTGGACAAAACGTAAATGCTTATCGTGGTCCAATGCACGATGGAGAACTAGCAAGCTTTGCCGAGTTACTGCGTTTAGTCGCTGCGATTGATGGTATTGACCGTATTCGTTACACAACTAGTCATCCTATTGAATTTACTGATGACATTATTGATGTGTACAAAGATACACCAGAATTAGTGAACTACTTACACTTACCAGTACAAAGTGGTTCAGATCGTATTCTGACGATGATGAAACGCCCTCATACGGCAATAGAGTACAAATCTAAGATTCGTAAATTGCGTAAAGTTCGCCCAGATATCACAATGAGCTCAGACTTTATCGTCGCGTTCCCTGGTGAAACGGATCAAGATTTCGAAGATACGATGAAGTTAATTCGTGAAATCGACTTTGATATTAGTTACAGCTTTATCTTCTCTCCACGTCCAGGTACACCAGCAGCTGATTACCCTTGTGATTTGTCTGAAGAAGTGAAGAAAGAACGTTTATACGCACTACAGCAACAGCTAAACAGCCAAGCAATGCGACATGCGCGTCAAATGTTAGGTACAGAACAACGTATCCTTGTTGAAGGTCCTTCACGTAAAAACGTGATGGAACTGCGTGGCCGTACTGAAAACAATCGAATCGTAAACTTTGAAGGCTCTGCTGATTTAATTGGTCAATTCGTCGATGTGAAAATTGTTGATGTATTTACCAACTCCCTACGTGGCGAATTAGTACGTACTGAAGCAGAAATGGATCTACGTGTTGCAATGTCACCATCTGAAATGATGGCAAAAACACGTAAAGAAAATGAATTGGGTGTAGGCGTATTTACACCAGAGTAAACCGTTAGCTCTTGCTCTACATTGGTAGGCATGTACGTTTTACCTGAGTACGTCTCCTGCCCTGAACCTATGGCCGTCATCATGGCGGCCTTAATGAGAGGCAAACCTTGAGCAAAATAATTACTGTAGAATTTCAACTAGAGCCGGCTGATAACCAACGTTTATCTAGTCTTTGTGGCCCTTTCGACGATAATATCAAACAATTAGAACGTCGATTAGGGGTTGAAATTAATCACCGTAGCAATAACTTTAGCGTAGTTGGAAAAAACTATTCCGTAGAGGCTGCGACAAATATCATCAAAGATCTCTACGTTGATACGGCGCCAGTTCGTAACGTGATTCCTGATATCGAACCAGATCAAATCCACCTTGCGATCAAAGAATCTGGCATATTAGAGCAAACAACAGAATCTTCTATCCCATACGGTAAAGAAATTCACATCAAAACCAAAAAAGGTGTAATTAAACCGCGTACCCCTAACCAAGCGCAATATATTGCCAATATGGTGACGCATGATATAACCTTTGGTATTGGTCCAGCTGGTACAGGTAAAACCTACCTTGCCGTTGCCGCTGCCGTTGATGCATTAGAACGTCAAGAGATCCGACGTATTCTATTAACACGTCCAGCAGTAGAAGCTGGGGAAAAGTTAGGTTTCCTTCCTGGCGATCTAAGCCAAAAAGTCGACCCTTACTTACGTCCTCTCTATGATGCGCTATTTGAAATGTTAGGTTTCGAGCGTGTAGAAAAATTAATTGAACGAAATGTGATTGAAGTTGCCCCATTAGCATATATGCGTGGACGTACCCTTAATGATGCATTTATTATTCTAGATGAAAGCCAAAACACTACAGTGGAGCAGATGAAAATGTTCCTTACTCGTATTGGTTTTAATTCTCGTGCCGTGATCACAGGTGATGTGACGCAAATTGACCTACCTCGTGGTGCACGTTCAGGGCTACGTCATGCTATTGAAGTATTGTCTGAAGTTGATGAGATCAGCTTTAATTTCTTCTTAGCCGATGATGTCGTTCGACATCCTGTGGTAGCACGTATTGTTCAAGCTTACGAAGTATGGGAAAGCGAAGACCAAAAACAACGTAAGCTTGCAGAGCAACGCCGTCGAGCAGAGCAGGAAGCAAAAGAAGCGGCATTAGTTGCCGTCGCTACTGCGGCAAAGATAGAATCAGAAAAGAGTAATTAATGGCTATTTACCTCGATTTACAACACGCCACTGAGAGCCTGGACGGGTTACCGACAGAAGCTGAGTTTCAACAGTGGTTAAATGCAGCCGTTATCCCTTTTCAAGCTGATGCAGAAGTCACGATCCGTTTAGTTGATGAAAAAGAGAGCCATGCACTAAATCTCGAGTACCGTGGTAAAGATCGTCCAACAAATGTGTTATCTTTCCCATTTGAAGCGCCTCCTGGCATGGAATTGGAACTGCTTGGCGATTTAATTATTTGTCGTCAAGTTGTAGAAAAAGAAGCCGTTGAACAAAATAAGCCCCTAAAAGCACACTGGGCACATATGGTTGTACATGGCAGTCTCCATCTGCTAGGTTATGATCATATTGAAGATGAAGAAGCTGAAGAAATGGAAAATTTGGAAACAGAGATCATGCAAAACATGGGATTTGTTGACCCTTATATTTCTGAGAAGCTGTAATCATTTATATCGCGATTCATCCAACGATGAATCGCATTTCCGTGGCATCGTCCACTTAGCTGACAAGCTATTTGCTGAAAGTAAATAATGAACGAAGATAACTCTCCAACATCTGAAGGTCCGAGTAGAAAGTCCTTCTTTGAACGTATTGGCCAACTATTTCAAGGTGATCCACAAAACCGTGAAGAATTGGTTGAAGTTTTTCGAGATTCAGAAGAAAACGATCTAATCGACCATGACACTCGCGATATGCTTGAGGGTGTTATGGAAATTTCTGAAATGCGTGTTCGTGACATCATGATCCCACGTTCGCAAATGATCACGATTGAACGTTCTCAGAAGTTAGAAGATCTGATTGATTTAATTGTTGAAGCCCAACACTCTCGTTACCCAGTTATCAGTGATGATAAAGATCACGTAGAAGGTATCTTACTTGCTAAAGATCTCCTGCGTTATCTGCTTCCTGATAGCGAGCCTTTTGATATGGATAAAGTGCTGCGTCCCGCCGTTGTGGTGCCGGAAAGTAAGCGCGTTGACCGACTATTAAAAGAGTTCCGTGAAGAACGTTACCACATGGCTATTGTGGTTGATGAGTTTGGTGGTGTTTCAGGCGTTATCACCATTGAAGATATTCTTGAACAAATCGTTGGCGAAATTGAAGATGAATTCGATGACGAGGAAGAGCAAGATGTCCGTCAGTTAAGTAAACATACTTTTGCGGTAAAAGCACTGACAACCATTGAAGATTTCAATGAACTATTCCAAACCTCATTCTGTGATGAAGAAGTCGATACTGTCGGCGGACTTGTGATGATGAACTTTGGTCACCTACCAACACGTGGTGAAGTTGTTGAAGTTAATGGTTACTCGTTTAAAGTGACTTCTGCCGATAACCGTCGTGTTATCCAGTTACAAGTAACGGTACCTGACGAAGCATTTCAACCGACTATTACTTCTTAAAGAATGACAAAAAAATCATTATTATCGTGGGGACAGCTGCTTGCAGCTGTACCTGCGGGTGCAATTGCAACACTTTCTTTTGCACCTTATAACTACTGGCTTCTCGCGCCATTATCTCTCATCGCTTTTTTCTTTTTACTCCAACATAAAACAGCCAAACGTTCAGCCCTAATCGGTTTTCTTTACGGTTTAGGTATGTTTGGTACTGGCATAAGCTGGGTACACGTGAGTATAGATAACTTTGGTGGTATGCCAAAGATTGCAAGTGTCTTCTTAATGACACTGCTGATCAGCTACTTAGCACTATACCCTGCGTTATATGGCTATCTCTACAATCGCTTTAATCGTACTCGCCCTTTCCACCAGCTACTGTTAACAGGCCCTGTGATCTGGTTAATTTTAGACTGGATACGTGGTTGGCTATTTACTGGCTTCCCATGGTTATGGATGGGTTACAGCCAAATTGATACTCCCTTGGCTGCTATTGCGCCAATCTTCGGCGTTGAAGGTATTACCCTTGCCTTAGTGCTTATTTCCGGTGCGATTGTTGCTGCGATAACCTACCGTAATTGGAAACCATTACTGATCCCTATTGTCATTATTGGTTTGTCTTTATGGGCAGGAAAAGCACAATGGGTGAAACCTGATCATAAACACAGCGTGTCTGTCGCTTTAATTCAAGGCAATATTCCTCAAGACCAAAAATGGCTACCGAGCCAACGTTGGCCAACCTTGATGAAATATATGGATCTCACCCGTGAAAACTGGGGATCCGACCTTATTATTTGGCCTGAAGCTGCAATCCCTGCACTCGAAGCACATATTCCTGTTTTTTTACAAGGCTTAGATAATGCAGCCCGTGCCCATAACAGTACAGTGATCACCGGTATTCTTGATCAAAAACCTGATGGTCAGTTCTTCAATAATATCTTAACTCTCGGTGTGGATGCTGATGGTCCGTATAACTACGACACAGCAACACGATACAGTAAGCATCACTTACTCCCATTTGGTGAGTTTGTGCCGTTTGGCAATTTATTGCGCCCTATTGCACCGTTGTTTAACTTGCCAATGTCATCATTTAGCCGTGGTGCTTATATACAACCGAATATTCAAGCCCATGGCTATTCAATAGCACCTGCATTATGTTATGAAGTGGCATTTAGTGAGCAAATGCGTGAGAACATAACCAAGCACACGGAAATGCTACTAACGCTTTCTAATGACGCATGGTTTGGTCACTCTATTGGTCCTTTCCAACATATGGAAATAGCCCAAATGCGCGCATTAGAATTGGGGAAACCACTCTTACGTGCAACTAATACAGGTATTACAGCGGTCGTTGATTATAAGGGGATGATCACTAAAAAATTACCTCAGTTTGTCACTGGAGTACTAAAAGCAACGGTGATCCCAACGATAGGTATGACACCTTATACTACCATGGGTAGTTGGCCTTTATATTTCTATAGCTTCTGGGCTTTCGCGTTATCTTGGATCCTTATCCGCCGTCAACGTGGACATTTCCGTGACACAAGGCAATTAGAAATAGAATAAGATACTCAAAAAGGTGAAGCTTTAAACTTCACCTTTTTTTTCAGCTCATGGTATGTTGAGTTGAATAACAAAATAAATATAGAAAGAACACTTAATAATGAGAACCTATGATTCGTAAGGCTTCCCTTGGTACTTACGCAACCCACAAGGATCGGATAATGAAAGCGATACATAAACTATTTGTAACCTTATGTGCCTGTGCCGTAATGCTGAGTTCAACGTCTGTGTTTGCACAAGATAGCGATACAAAAATCGCATTAGATCATTTTTACCAATCACCGCAAACACAACCTTTCTTTAACTCAGCCTATGGCTATGCGGTTTTTCCATCTGTCGGTAAAGGTGGCTTCTGGGTTGGTGGTGCTTATGGTAAGGGCGTTGTCTTTAAAGCGAATAAAGCCACTGGATTTGCAAAACTATTTCAAGTTTCTATTGGCTTACAATTCGGGGGGCAAGCTTACAGCGAGATTCTGTTTTTCCAAGACAAACGTGCTTATGACAATTTCGTCAGCGGCAGCTTTGAGCTAGATGCCCAAGCATCAGCAGTAGCCATAGATGAAGGCGCATCTGCAAAAGCGGGAACCGCGGGTGCCGGTGCTGGCTCTAATGGTAACTATGCAACAAAAAGTTACATCAATGGCGTAGCCATTTTCACCAAAACGAAAGGCGGCGCCATGGTTGAAGCATCACTGGCTGGACAAAAGTTCACTTTCGAGCCGATGACAGAAGCAACGCGAAAAGTAAAAGGTTACGATAACGATGTTCCCCAAGGGCTTCAGCAGCCAGCAAAACAGAAACAGCAAAAACCAGCAGCAACGTTAACTCAACCCCAAGATGATTCTGCTGTTGTGGTTGATACTATCGAGCGCCCTGACGATTTTTAACGCCTAAGCGTCATGACTTATTCTAAAATAAAAAACGCAGCCTATTCGCTGCGTTTTTATTTTTTGCATTAATCCCCTATACGAAGATTAAGGCTCTAAAGGCTGACGATTAAACTCTACGCAACCGCACTTAATGCATGGCTCAATACGAGTCACATGCGTAATGGTTTGTTGATGACCACATTTTTCACAAACTAAATGTCCAAGTCCAACCAGCTCACCTGCGCGATACACTCCTTTATGTTTAATATCATCCATCACCTCAATCCACTCTAATTGTGTTTTGTCTGTGATCTCAGCAAGGTGTCGCCATACTGTTTCACTTACTAACTTATAGAATGGACTTTCTTTAAACGGTTCAGGGCTATTTTTCACTTCATCACTGAATGTTTTTAAATCACTTTTTAAATATGCTTCGATCAGTGCAAGTTCATCTTTGGTCATATCGCTGGCGGCTTTACCATACAGTTCAGTCGTCTCAATAAACTTCTTAAGCTCGTGTGGGCTATTCTTTAATGTCTCTGTTACTTTTTCTAATAGTGCTTCGTAATGTGCTTTTTGCTGAGTCATGATGTTTCTCCTTAGCCTATATTGACTAAAAGCGTGCTGAAATACCGCCAAATAGAAGATTAAAGGTACCGAATTGCCTTCAGCTATTGTTGACACCTTTACCTTTGGTTATTCTATGTCGATTAATTTTAATGTGTTTATATTAAACTCACAAAATCCCGGATGTCATCGATGCAAGAACAATATCGTCCACAGGACATTGAACAAAAAGTTCAAGAACATTGGGACAACAAAAAAACATTTGTTGTTAGTGAAGACCCTAATAAAGAAAAATTCTATTGTCTGTCCATGTTCCCGTACCCTAGTGGTCGACTGCACATGGGTCACGTGCGTAACTACACTATCGGTGATGTTATCTCTCGCTACCAGCGCTTACAAGGTAAAAATGTAATGCAGCCAATCGGCTGGGATGCATTTGGTCTACCTGCTGAAAATGCGGCAGTAAAAAATAAGACAGCCCCTGCACCATGGACTTACGAAAACATTGAGTACATGAAAAACCAGCTTAAGCTATTAGGCTTTGGTTATGATTGGAACCGTGAATTCGCAACGTGTACGCCAGAGTACTACCGTTGGGAACAAGAGTTTTTCACTAAGCTTTACAATAAAGGCCTAGTTTATAAGAAGACTTCATCTGTTAACTGGTGTCCTAACGACCAAACTGTACTTGCTAACGAGCAGGTTGAAGATGGTTGTTGTTGGCGTTGTGATACACCTGTTGAGCAAAAAGAGATCCCACAATGGTTCATTAAGATCACTGAGTACGCGCAAGAGCTACTTGACGATCTTGACAACCTTGATGGCTGGCCTGAAATGGTTAAAACCATGCAGCGCAACTGGATTGGTCGCTCTGAAGGTGTTGAACTAACATTTAACGTTAAAGGTCAAGACGATCTAGAAGTTTATACTACCCGTCCTGATACCCTTATGGGGGTTACATTTGTCAGCATTGCTGCAGGCCACCCGCTTGCTGCAAAAGCGGCTGAAAATAACCCTGCGCTTGCCGATTTCATTCACGAATGCCGCAATAACAAAGTTGCAGAAGCCGATCTTGCAACGATGGAAAAGAAAGGCATGGATACAGGCTTAACAGCTATCCACCCACTAGATGGTCGTGAAGTACCAGTTTACGTTGCAAACTTTGTACTGATGGATTACGGCACAGGTGCGGTAATGGCAGTACCTGCGCATGATCAGCGTGACTTTGAATTTGCAACAAAATACAACATCGACATCATGGCGGTTATCAAGCCTGAAGATGGTAGCGATGCTGACATTTCTGAGGCGGCATACACAGAAAAAGGTGTACTGTTTAATTCAGGTGAATTCGATGGCCTTAACTTCCAACAAGCGTTCGATGCAATTGCAACGAAACTTGAAGCTGAAGGCAAAGGTAAAAAGACAGTTAACTTCCGTCTACGTGACTGGGGCGTTTCTCGTCAACGTTACTGGGGTGCGCCAATCCCAATGGTCACAACTGAAGATGGCGAAGTTCACCCAGTACCTGCAGATCAACTACCCGTGATCTTGCCTGAAGATGTGGTAATGGATGGCGTAACGAGTCCAATCAAAGCGGATAAAGAGTGGGCAAAAACTACCTTTAACGGTGAACCAGCACTTCGTGAAACAGATACATTCGATACTTTCATGGAATCGTCTTGGTACTACGCGCGTTACTGTTCGCCACAAGCTGACGATATTCTAGATCCAGAAAAAGCGAACTACTGGCTACCTGTTGATCAATACATCGGTGGTATTGAACACGCATGTATGCACCTACTGTACTCTCGCTTCTTCCACAAATTGCTACGTGATGCAGGCTACGTAACGTCTGACGAGCCATTCAAACAATTACTATGTCAAGGCATGGTACTGGCTGACGCATTCTTCTATACCACAGAGAAAGGCGGTAAAGAGTGGGTTGCACCAACAGATGTAACTGTTGAACGTGACGGTAAAGGTCGTATCACGTCTGCTGTTGACTCTCAAGGTCACAACGTTGAACACTCAGGCATGATCAAAATGTCTAAGTCTAAGAACAACGGTATCGACCCTCAAGAAATGGTAGATAAGTACGGTGCTGATACCGTTCGTCTATTCATGATGTTTGCATCACCTGCCGACATGACACTTGAATGGCAAGAATCAGGCGTTGAAGGCGCTAACCGTTTCCTTAAGCGTGTTTGGAAACTCGTACGTGAACATACAGCGAAAGGCGCAGCTGAAGCAGTTGATACAGCAGCACTAACTGCAGATCAAAAAGCACTTCGTCGTGATATTCACAAAACCATTGCAAAAGTAAGTGATGATATTGGTCGTCGTCAGACATTCAACACTGCAATTGCTGCTATCATGGAGCTGATGAATAAGCTGGCTAAAGCCTCTCAAGAATCAGTTCAAGATCGCGCAATTCTTGATGAAGCACTAAAAGCAATTGTTACTATGCTTTACCCTATCACGCCACATATCTGTTTCGAAATGTGGGCGGCACTGGGCGAAACTGATATTGATAATGCGCTATGGCCACAAGCTGACGAAAAAGCATTAGTTGAAGATGAGAAGCTGATCATTGTTCAAGTTAACGGTAAGCTTCGTGCTAAGTTAACAGTTGCAGCAGATGCAACAAAAGAACAAGTTGAAGAATTTGGTCTAAACGATGAGAACGTCATTAAGTTCACTGATGGTTTAACGATCCGTAAAGTCATTTACGTACCGGGTAAACTGCTTAACATTGTTGCTAGCTAATTAGGTTATTTTCTCTGTTAGTGCATCTAGCAGAGCGAGTAACCTTAAGATCCCCGCTTCTGCGGGGATCTTTATAATAACCGTTCAATTTTATTTTGCGCCTAGCGCACCTTCTTTTACTTCAAGGAGCTGACTTTCGTGAAAAGTTTTTTCTCGGCCAACAGCCTAACTCGACTACTTATCATTACTCTTCTCGCGCTAACAACAGCTTCTTGTGGCTTCCACCTTCGCGGTAATTACATGCTTCCTGACGGTATTGCTAAACTATCATTAACCAGTTTTGACCCTTACGGTCAGCTAACCCGTATGGTTAGATACCAATTTAAACTCCATGGTATTAGCGAAGTTGCACCTGCGAAAAATGTGCCGAACCTAAATATAAACAGTGAGTCTCAAGGTGAGCGCACTTTATCGATTTATCAAAACAACGGTAAAGCGGAATACGATTTAACCTTAACGGTTAATTACTCAGTCACTATCCCTAATCAAGGTCAGCAAACGTATACCACCAAAGTGACTCGTACGTTCCTTGATAACCCATTAACAGCATTAGCGAAGTCTGTTGAGCAAGATGAATTGGTTAACGTTATGCGTGAACAAGCCGCGCAACAAATTATGCGTAAATTAGCGCGTCTAACCGCCGTATTTAATAAGATTGAAGAAGATAAATTAGACTCTCAATTAAAAGAAATTCTTAACGAAGAAGATAAAAAAGAATCTTCAGATGAGACAGGTAAAACGATTATTACAACGTTACCTGCTAAGCAGTCAAATACAGTTATTGAGCATGATAGTCATAACGCGCAATGAGAGTTTATCCTGAACAACTGACGCAGCAACTCAATAAGGGCCTGCGTCAGGCTTACCTTTTATTTGGTAATGAGCCACTACTTAAACAAGAATGTGGTGACAATATTAAGCAACTTGCTCAACAGCAAGGCTTTCTTGAGCGCCACCGTTTTACCATTGATAACCAGTTAGATTGGAATCAAGTTCTCGATTGCTGCCAAGCCATGAGCTTATTCTCAGCCCAGCAAATCATTGAATTAGAATTTCCAGAAACAGGGCTTAATGCTAACCAAGCAAAAGCCTTTTTAGAGATTGTTGCACACTTAAACCCTGACATTCTTTTATTACTGACAGGCCCTTATTTAAATAAGAAGCAAGAAGCGACAAAGTGGTTTAAAGCACTTGATAGCTTAGGCTTATATGTGCCATGTAATACCCCCGACGCTAAACAAATGCCGCGCTTTATTCAAACCCGCTGTCGAATGCTCGGTTTAAAGCCAGATCATGAATCGGTACAAATGCTAGCGCAATGGCATGAAGGTAATTTACTGGCGTTAGCACAAAGCTTACATAAGCTGGTTTTACTTTATCCTGATGGTGAACTAACCATTATTCGCCTACAAGAAGCATTAAGTCGCCATAATCACTATACCCCTTTCCAATTGGTTGATGCGGTATTAGCAGGACAGGCAAAACGCAGCCAACGCGTGCTTCGTCAATTGCAAGGTGAGGGAGTTGAAGCCACGATCTTATTACGTACCTTGCAACGAGAGTTAACCCAGCTCTATAAGATGCAAGAGATGGGGAAAAAAGGGACACCACTTAATATCATTTTTGAGCAATTTAGAGTGTGGCAAAACCGCCGTGAAATTTATATTGGTGCACTTCATCGCTTACCGTTGTCGCGTTTAGTAAAGATCATTCGGCAATTAACTCAACTTGAAATCCAGGTTAAAACTGATTACGACACCACACCATGGCCAGCCCTTAGTGCCCTGTGTGCTGAAATCTGCGGCTTAGAAACTCACTTACAACACACATAATTCTATATAAATACGGTCTTCAGTCATTGTTGACCGTTTTTTTTATAAAACTAACCTTAAGCGGTCGAAAAATCACCGTCTGAACCATGTCCTTTTATCGCTGTCAGATAAGAGCGTGGTATACTTCCGATCTTATTACGGTCGCAACCTTTTTACCTATCCTAGCCAGTAGTAAAATAGATCATAACGACTAAACATTTATTAAACGCTTATTGAGGGAATCCCTTTGCAAGTTCAAGAACTACACGATTTCATTGTTGATAAAATTGACGACATTAAAGCACAAGACATCGTAACAATTGATGTTCGTGGTAAATCAAGCATCACAGATGTAATGGTTATCTGTACTGGTACTTCAAACCGTCACGTGAGCTCTATTGCTGATCACGTAAACAAAGAATCAAAGTTAATTGACTTCCCTCCATTTGGTATTAGTGGCGAAGAAGAAGGCCAATGGGTGATCGTTGATATGGGTAACGTAATGCTACATATCATGCAAGAAGATGCTCGCCAAGTATACCAACTGGAGAAGCTTTGGAGCTAAGTGAGTCATGAAGCTTCAATTAATTGCTGTTGGCACAAAAATGCCTAAATGGGTTGAGGAAGGCTATAAAGAATATAGCCGCCGTTTCCCTAAAGATATGCCTCTGGAATTGATTGAGATCCCAGCAGGTAAGCGCGGAAAAAATGCAGACATTGCTCGTATCCTTCAAAAAGAAGGTGAAGCGATGTTAGCTGCCGTTGCTAAGGGTAACCGAATTGTTACTCTAGATATTCCTGGCAAACGCTGGGATACCGAGCAACTAGCAGGTCAGCTAGAAGTTTGGAAACTTGATGGTCGCGACGTCTCAATTTTAATTGGCGGACCTGAAGGCCTTTCACCAGCCTGTAAAGCAGCTGCAGAGCAAAGCTGGTCACTATCACCATTAACACTTCCGCACCCGTTAGTGCGTGTCGTTATGGCAGAAAGTTTATACCGTGCATGGAGCATCACGGCTAACCATCCGTACCACAGGGAATAACCATCGATGAGACAAAAGCGAACCCAGATCCGCGACCATCGCGCTGAGTCGGCGCTGTTTTTCCGCCGAGCTCTTGTCTCATTTATTGGAATTATCATTCTGGTCAGTGTCTTATTGTTCAATCTCTTTAATATTCAGGTTGAACAACACCAAGACTATAAGACCCGTTCTAATGACAATCGAATCAAAATTGTTCCTGTCGCACCTAATCGCGGTCTTATTTATGACCGCAACGGTGTGCTTCTGGCTGAAAATCGACCTATCTATAACCTTGAAGTCACCATTGAAAAAGTACCAGACATGGAACAAACCTATGCGGATTTAAAATCAGTATTAGGTCTAACCGATGAAGACATTGAGCAATTTAAAAAAGAGCGTCGCCGTACTCGCCGTTTTAAGTCTGTGCCGATCCTTGAGGGATTAAACGAGCAGCAAGTTGCTTTGTTTGCCGTCAACCAACATAAATTCCCAGGCGTGGAAGTTAAAGCCTATTTAAAACGTTACTATCCATATGGTGATTCGCTCACGCACGTCTTGGGTTATGTCGCGAAAATTAACGATCGTGACCTTAAAAAACTCGATAAAGCTGAGAAACTCAGTAACTACAAAGCCACACGCGATATCGGTAAATTGGGTATCGAACGTTATTACGAAGATCTACTACATGGAACTTCAGGCTACCAAGAAGTCGAAGTTAACAGCCGTGGACGTATTATTCGTACCCTTAAGTACGTGCCTCCTATCCCTGGCAAAGATATTGCGTTAAATATTGATCTTCAGCTTCAGCTTTATGTACAAGAACTACTGACTGAACGTAAGATCGATCCTAAAACGGGTGAAGAGATCATTAAACACAAGCGTGGCTCTGTCGTAGTGTTAGATCCAAAAGACGATGCTATTCTCGCCATGGTTTCTAGCCCAAGTTACGATCCCAATTTATTTGTTCGTGGGATTTCCAGTAAAAAATATCGCGAATTATTAAATAATCCTGATCGCCCATTAGTTAACCGTGTCACGCTTGGCATTTATCCACCAGCATCGACGGTAAAACCGTTAATTGCAGTCGCTGCATTAACAGAAGGTGTGATCACGCCAAAAACCACCCGTAACGATCCCGGTTGGTGGCAGATCCCTAACACGACTAGCCGTAAATTCCGTGACTGGCTACGTTGGGGACATGGACGCGTCAACATTTATAAAGCCATTGAAGAGTCAGTAGATACTTACTTTTACCAAGTCGCCTACGATATGGGGATCGATAGACTTTCAACCTGGATGAATAAATTTGGTTATGGCGTCTATACCGGTATCGATATTCACGAAGAAAGTAAGGCCAACATGCCAACACGTGAGTGGAAACAAGCACGCCATAAACGTCCTTGGTATCAAGGGGACACCATTCCTGTCGGAATTGGGCAAGGCTATTGGACAGCAACACCATTACAAATAGCAAAAGCGACATCTGTACTGGTCAATAACGGTGTAGTTCATCGCCCTCATCTTCTAAAAGATGTTATTGACGAAGAAACAGTTAAACCAGCTGAATTTAAAGATTTCCCACCGATAACAGGCGTGACACCTGAAACATGGGAGATTGCTCGTGAAGGTATGCATCGTGTGCTTTATGGCAATCGTGGTACAGCACGTAAAGCATTTTATGATACGCCATATGAAGCGGGCGGAAAGTCAGGCTCAGCACAGGTATTCGGTTTGGCTGAAAACCAAAAATATAATGCTGATGAACTTGAAGAGCGTCTACGTGACCATGCGTTATTTACTGCATTTGCGCCATTTGATAAACCTGAAGTCGTCGTTGCTATGGTATTAGAAAATGCCGGTGGTGGCTCGAGTAATGGTGGGCCAATTGCACGTCAAATTTTTGATCATATGTTAATTAAACCAATCGCTGACAGCGATCTTAAATCAAAGCCTGAACTCACTGCAACACAACCAACAGAGGTACAATAATGAGTATTATGGCGGCAACCGGTACCAAGCGAACGTTAACTGATCGCTTACATATCGATATGCCACTATTACTAGGGATCCTTGCCTTAATGGGATTTGCCCTTATCATCATGTGGAGCGCAAGCGGACAAAACATTGCTATGATGGAACGCCAGGCAATGCGCATGCTGATGTCACTAGGGATCATGGTTTTACTCGCGCAAATTGCACCACGCCATTACGAAGCATGGGCACCTTACCTCTTTGGTATTGGCTTACTGCTGTTATTCAGTGTATTAGCTTTTGGTGAAGTATCAAAAGGTGCTCAACGTTGGTTAAATTTAGGTTTTGTTCGCTTTCAGCCATCAGAACTATTAAAACTCGCTGTACCTTTGATGGTGGCAAGATTCATTGGTAATCGTCCCTTACCGCCATCGATGCGTAATATCTTTGTTGCCTTAGTATTAATCTTCACACCGACCATCTTAATTGCTAAACAACCCGACCTTGGAACCTCCATTTTGGTGGCTGCATCAGGTATCTTTGTTCTGTTTCTGTCAGGAATGAGCTGGAGACTGATTATCGGGGCGTTAGTATTACTCGGTGCGTTTATTCCTGTGTTATGGTTCTTCCTTATGCACGACTACCAGCGAACACGAGTGTTGACTTTGTTTAATCCAGAGTCTGATCCGCTTGGTGCAGGATATCATATTATCCAATCCAAAATCGCGATTGGCTCTGGTGGAATAAGCGGTAAGGGTTGGCTCCATGGTACTCAATCACAGCTTGAATTTGTTCCAGAGCGACATACCGACTTCATTTTTGCTGTAATTGCAGAGGAATGGGGATTAACCGGTGTGATTGGTTTACTAACAATGTACCTGTTCATATTAGGACGAGGTTTATGGTTAGCCAGCCAAGCACAAACTGCATTTGGGCGTATGATGGCTGGTAGTATTGTATTAAGTTTCTTTGTTTATGTTTTTGTAAATATCGGCATGGTAAGTGGCATTCTGCCTGTGGTGGGTGTTCCACTTCCTTTGGTGAGCTACGGCGGCACATCCATGATGACCCTACTAGCTGGCTTCGGTATTTTGATGTCTATCCACACTCACAGAAAAATGTTGTCTAAGGCGACCTAAATGCGTTCACTTTTTTTATTGTTCTTTGTTCTACTTGCAGGATGTAGCTCCGCGCCAGATAAACCTCAACAGGCAGAGACAAAAGCAGATCAAGCCACACCCGGTTTACTGTTTAAACCCAATACTCCAACCAATGATGATCCCAACGCGGGCCGTTATTCATTAAAAGATGACCGTGCACCAAAGGTTGTACCTGATTTTAGTAAAGTGCCGCCAGTGGTACCGCATTATGAACCTTATAGCCGTGGTGGTAATAAAGACTACACATTACGTGGTAAACGCTACCATATTATAAAAAACACCAAAGGTTACACCGAGACAGGCTACGCTTCTTGGTACGGTGAAAAGTTCCACGGACACAAAACCTCTAATGGTGAAACGTACAATATGTTTGCTATGACAGCGGCACATAAAACCTTACCGCTTCCGAGTTTTGTACGCGTAACCAATACCCTTAATGGTAAATCGACCATCGTTCGAGTGAACGACCGTGGTCCATTCCATGACGGTCGTATCATCGATTTAAGCATGGCAGCTGCCGCAAAAATTGGCGTCATTAGTCTTGGCACAGCCCCAGTTAAGATAGAAGTGATAAATGTACCCAAGCCGACAAATAAAAGTACGATGAAGAACTCTCCAATTCCTCATCACTATTTTGTCCAATTGGCGGCGGTAAATAGCTTAGCAAAAGCCGAAGAGATGAAAAAAGAGCTAAAGCGTAACTTCAATACCGATATTGATATCGAAAAAATTGAGAGTCGTGCGGTATATCGTGTGCGCTTAGGCCCCTATATGGATCACCGAGATGCTGAAATACAACTTAGTAAAGTAAAATCTCATCACTATCCAAAAGCATTTATAACCACTGTTAATAGATAATGGGAACCTAATCGACATTTAGGACTCATAACATCGGCTTGTATGTTTACTCGTTTAACGTAATGAACATACAAGCTTTATTTTGTTCACAACAATGAGGTAATCACCAATCTTTGCGCACATTACGTCCGCTTAATGTCAATAATTGGGATTCTCCCCCCATTCAACTGATAGGTAAGGCGTTATCTGCTATAGTGAGCGTCATTTCTTGTCTTAGATAAACTAAAGTTATAATAATCATGAAGAAAACAGCTGCGCTTTTCCGTTCTGTCGCCATCTCAGCCACTTTGCTGGCTTCAGCTACTGTTGCTGCATCACCAGCAGTCGTACCTGAAGCTCCACAAATTGCGGCAAAAGGCTATATCCTCGTCGACTATAACTCAGGTAAAATCCTTGCCGGTCATAATGAATATGAAAAATTAGCGCCTGCTAGTTTGACAAAAATGATGACCAGTTACGTTATCGGTCAAGAAATTAAAAACGGTAACATCTCACCAGATGACACTGTTGTTATCAGTAAAAATGCATGGGCGAAAAATTTCCCAGGCTCATCCAAAATGTTCCTTGAGGTCGGTAAAAGCGTAAAAGTTTCTGACTTAAACCGCGGTATTATTGTAGATTCTGGTAACGATGCCTGTGTCGCAATGGCTGAGCACGTTGCTGGCTCTCAAGAGTCTTTTGTTGATTTAATGAATGGCTGGGCTAAAAATCTTGGCATGAAATCAACACACTTTGCAAATGTTCATGGCCTAGATCGCCCAGATCTATACACAACACCTTACGATCTTTCAATTCTAGCGCGCTCACTCATCCGTGACTTGCCTAATGAATTTAAAATCTACTCAGAAAAATCATTTACTTACAACGGCATCACCCAATACAACCGTAATGGTCTACTTTGGGATAAGAGCATGCACGTTGACGGTCTAAAAACAGGCCATACAGATAACGCAGGTTACAGCCTCGTAAGTACTGCCACAGAAGGCAATATGCGCCTGATCTCTGTTGTGATGGGCACTGCAAGTAAAAACGCTCGCCTTGCTGAGAGCAAAAAGCTACTGAACTTTGGTTTCCGTTTCTACGAAACACTTTCACCAAACAAAAAAGATCAAACCATTGAAACTGAAAAAGTTTGGATGGGTGACACTGACACAGTAAACCTAGGTGTGGCTGAAAACACCTACGTAACATTACCTCGAAGCCAAGCTAAAGATCTGAAAGCTAGCTTTGTGCTAACTAAAGAGCTAAAGGCGCCAATCACCAAAGGTGAAGTCGTCGGTAAATTAACTTACCGTGTTGGCGATCAAGACGTTGCTGAATACCCTCTTGTGGCATTAAACGATGTAAAAGAAGGTAGCCTATTTAGCCGTATGATCGACTACGTAATGATGCTAGTACAAAGTTGGTTTAAGTAATTTAAACCATCGACTTCATCAACGACTAAGGGGCAACTTCGGTTGCCTCTTTGTTTTCATTACTGAATACAAACATTACCTCCTATATTCCCTATCCTCTTCATCCTTCCCTTGTTTTACAATCACTGACACATTAAGATGCCTGCAATACACTACTATTAACCATAATAGTAATGATGAAAGACACATTGAAAGCGAACTTTGGAGTTCTATATGCAAGAACAAGAGCAACCAAAACTAAAAGATCTACTGGAATTCCCTTGTATCTTTACTTTTAAAGTAATGGGCGAAAACAAGCCAGAATTGCCAGATCGTGTGGTTGAAGTTATTCAGAGTATTATCCCTGGTGATTACACTCCAACAACAAAACCAAGTAGCAAAGGAACATACACTGCAGTTTCTGTTGCTGTAAACGCGACCAATGTTGAACAAATTGAAACCTTATACAAAGAGTTAGGTTCAATTGATATTGTTCGTGTAGTGTTATAAGCACTATTTTTCAGGCGGTTATAATACCGCCTGTCTTCTATTCTCTTTACCTTTCTTATAATCCTCATTTATTATCCATAACTCCTTCATCAGTCGTTAACATTACATCCACAACAAGTTTAGGTATAATGCCCTGACCTGGCCTTCTTTATGATTGGCATCTTAATTATTATCTGGGTAGTACATTGCAAACAGCTCTTATTATTAAAAACCTTGGCCGTTGCGATTACCAAGCGACGTACGATGCCATGCATGAGTTCACCAATAATCGAACTGAAGACTCCGCAGATGAAATCTGGCTGGTCGAACATTCACCTGTTTTCACTCAAGGACAGGCAGGCAAAGTCGAACACTTGCTCAACACAGGCGATATCCCTGTTGTTCAAAGTGACCGTGGCGGTCAAGTAACCTATCATGGTCCTGGACAACAAGTGGCTTATATCTTGATCGACTTGCGCCGTAAAAAATTAGGTGTACGTGAATTAGTTACGCACATCGAAAATACAGTAATCAATACTTTATCCCGCTTTGGGATTAGCTCTAACGCTCGCCCTGATGCGCCTGGTGTGTATGTGAATAACCAAAAAATATGCTCATTAGGATTACGGATCAGACGTGGGTGCTCTTTTCACGGTCTGGCACTCAATATAAATATGGATCTGGCGCCTTTTCTTCGTATTAATCCTTGCGGTTATGCTGGAATGGAAATGACACAAACAGCGTCATTAAATGGCCCAACTGAACTGACGGAAGTTCAGCCTGTACTCGTTGAAGAATTAACTAAATTACTCGATTATCCGAAAATCGAGTGGATGACGGAAAGCAATCAACCATGAGTAAACCAATTAAAATTGAACAAGGCGTCAAATATCGCGATGCCGATAAAATGGCATTGATCCCAGTTCGTAACGTTGCGAATGAAGATGCGCCAAAAGAAGTATTACGTAAACCTGAATGGATGAAAATCAAGCTACCGTCTGATAGTAAGCGTATTCAGGAAATCAAATCTGCCCTACGTAAAAACAAACTTCACTCAGTTTGTGAAGAGGCTTCTTGCCCGAATTTAGCCGAATGTTTTAACCACGGTACAGCCACCTTTATGATCTTAGGTGCCATTTGTACCCGTCGTTGCCCATTCTGTGATGTTGCTCATGGTCGTCCTCTACCACCGAATGCTGAAGAGCCTGCGCATTTAGCACAGACAATCGCAGATATGAAGCTACGTTATGTGGTTGTCACCTCTGTTGACCGTGACGATCTACGTGATGGTGGCGCACAACATTTCGTTGACTGTATTACTGAGATTAGAGCCAAAAACCCAAGCATTCATATTGAAACATTAGTGCCTGATTTCCGTGGCCGTATGGACCGTGCACTAGAAATCTTCCGTGATACTGCACCTAATGTTTTTAACCACAACTTAGAAACTGCACCACGCCTGTACCGTAAAGCTCGCCCAGGTGCTAACTACCAGTGGTCACTAGATTTATTGAAAAAATTCAAAGAGCTTCATCCTGATGTACCGACTAAATCGGGTGTAATGATGGGCTTAGGTGAAACCAAAGAAGAAATCATTCAAGTATTAAAAGATCTTCGTGCTCATGGCGTTACCATGCTGACACTGGGTCAATATTTAGCACCAAGCCGTCACCACTTACCGGTTGAGCGTTATGTTCCGCCAGAAGAGTTTGATGAACTTAAAGCAATCGCTCTCGATCTTGGCTTTACGCACGCGGCATGTGGGCCATTTGTGCGATCGTCGTACCACGCCGATCTACAAGCACAAGGTGTAGAGATTAAATAATATCTCGACATTTTTGGCAGTAAGACAAAAATTAAATATAAAAAAACCGCTTTAACTAAAGCGGTTTTTTTTATGACAGAAATAACGAATTATTTCTGGAAACTTGCAGCAAAAGCGGGAGCCGCTGATTCTAAAATTTCACCGGTCACTGGCTTACCATCATTGTCAGTAATATTAATTGACGTACGATTACCAAGATCACCAACTAAAATACGGTACTTATCATCCGTTAATTTCATTGGTTTAGTCCCTAGTTTTTGCCAGAACTCATCATTAGGCTCACGGTACTTAACATCAATCAAACCTTGTGAACGGTTACGATCTTCAACAGTAAAGCCAAGTTTTTCTAACGCTTTCGGTAAACGTTCCCACATATCATTATAAGAGGCACGAGCAATAAGCACAGGGAAACCGCTGCGATCCATTCCCATTGAAATAGGGATATTTTTCAGCTGCTCAGCCGCTGCTAAACGTGCTTGCTCACGAATAGTCTCATCGTATTTCGACATCACCAAGTTAGTCATCAAAATGCTGTAACGACGTTTATTATTCGCCGTAACAGGCATCGTTTTACCATCTTCACGCCAATCCGTTAAGATAATGCGGTAACTATTCGTCGCTGGTGATTTCTCAATACTATAGCGACTGCTCACTTCATGATCTTCATCTTCATTTGTCCAGCTTACCCAATCAGTATCAATACGATCAGCGCTTTGCTTTGCAATTCCAATGTTATTTTTACTGATCAAATTTTGGGTAACTTGCCATAGTTTGGTTAAATCAGAAGTTCGAGGAAGTTGAACTGTTACACCATCTTGGTCCACGTTAGAGCGCATACCAGGGATCAGATTAAGAACCTGTTGCGGTGGGCGAATATCAACGCTAGCACCAACATCACCAGCAAATGCCTTACTCGGAATCGCGTAACTGGCATTACTAAAAGGCATAGCCCCTGACGGCAACGTCCATGATTCTAAGGGATGAGTATCAAGATAGTTAAAATCTTGATTAGCTTGACGACGAGCCTCTGGCCCACCGGAACAAGCAGACAAACTGGTTACCACGAATGCAGCTAGTGCTAGTCGATATTTATAATTCATTTATGCTCCTGCGCTCCTACGCTTGTGCAACTTAAAGCACACCGGCATCCAAAAGAGCCTGTTTAACAACCGGTTGCTGTGACTCGCTTAATACAGTTAGCGGAAGTCGTAATTCACCATTATCAATCAAACCTAACTGATGAGCGGCCCATTTCACTGGAATAGGGTTAGCTTCAACAAACAGATGACTGTGTAATGGCATTAAACGCTGATTAATTTCTCGTGCAGCGTCAATTTGGCCACTTAATGCGAGTGTAAACATTTGAGCCATATCTGCAGCGGCAATATTTGCCGTAACAGAAATAACACCGTGACCACCTTCAGCGACAAAATCTACGGCTGTCGCGTCATCACCGCTTAATTGGATGAAATCTTCGCCACAAAGTTCCCGTGTTTTTTTCACACGAGATAAATCAGCTGTCGCATCTTTAATACCAATAATATTATCAATTTTAGCTAAACGTGCGACAGTTTCAGGTAATAAGTCTACCGCAGTTCGTCCTGGTACATTGTAAAGAATTTGCGGAATATCTGTTGCTTCAGCAATAGCTTTATAATGTTGGAATAAACCTTCTTGGGTTGGTTTATTATAGTACGGTGTCACACTTAAACATGCTGCTACACCCGTGCCAGAAAAAAGCTTGGTAATAGTGATGGCTTCATGCGTCGCATTTGCGCCTGTACCTGCAATAACAGGAACTCGTCCATCAACATATTCCAATGTTTTTAAAACAACCTTGATATGCTCATCAACGGTAAGTGTTGCAGACTCTCCCGTGGTACCCACGGCAATAATCGCATTTGTTCCTGCGTTAATATGATAATCCACCAGCGTTTTCAAACCGACGTAATCTACTTCGCCTGCTGAATCTAGTGGAGTTAATAGCGCAACCATGCTTCCTTTAAACATGTCCATCCCCCTCTTCTTATATATCCAAACGGCTTTCTCACCATTACCTTATGGGGCTGTATGCTAAAACCGTTAGGGTATAACTTTGTCATGGTACTTTTGAGTGACTATAAACTCAAGCAAAGGCTGATTGAAAACAGTGAACTAACAGGCTTTATCATCTTCTTTCATCACAATTTTGTACTTTGAAACTCAAATATCAATAAACCCAATCATGTTTCTCTTTTTTTGCTTAAAAATCAGTCAAATTTGATCTCAACAGCAATGACTATTGTCATTAAATTTGCCATCGTATCAATAGCAGTCTGTGCTAACATGTTTAAATTATAATTTTACAATGAAGACCAATATGGAACACTACCTTGTCATCACTGCTGTAGGTACTGATCGCCCAGGTATCTCTGATGAAATCACCCACCTTGTGACTCAATGTGGCTGTAATATCGTAGATAGCCGCATCGCCCTGTTTGGTTCTGAGTTTACCTTGATCATGCTGTTATCAGGTAATAACAATGCAATATCTCGAATTGAATCGACCTTGCCATTAAAAGGGCAAGAGCATGATCTTATTACTGTTATAAAACGTACGAGTAAACACCAACAACGTTTTTTCCCTTATACCGCTGATTTCCATGTCGAAGCTAATGATAGTCCAGGTTTAATTAAGCAATTTACTCACTTTATGGCGAGCCGACACATCGATATTTCGACGCTTAGTGCCAATACCGTTGAAAGCCAAACTGTGGAAACAATGAATAAACTTATTTTGCAAATTAGCACAAATTTACCTGAAGACTGTAATCTGATGACGCTGCAAGAGGAATTTGAAACCTTGTGCCATAGCTTATCAGCAAAAGGGTCTGTGAATTTTATTAGTCATAAAAATTAACGAAAGCAAAAATAATAAGACTTTCATTATCAGCCTCATGTTCGTTCAACATGCAATGCATCGAGATACGATAACTAAAAGGATATTATACTTATGAATACGCTCACAGCAGGCATGCCTGCACCTGATTTTACTTTAATGAATCAAGATAACGAGCCTGTTAGTCTCAGTGATTTTAAAGGTAAGAAAGTACTTGCTTACTTTTACCCTAAAGCAATGACCCCTAGTTGTACGGTACAGGCATGTGGACTGCGTGACAGCAAAGCCGAGCTTGATGAAAAAAATGTAGTCGTACTGGGTATTAGTATTGATGCGGTAAAACGTCTACCAAAATTTATCGAACGCGATAACCTAAACTTCACCCTTTTATCTGATGAAGATCATGCCGTCGCTGATCAGTTCGGTGTTTGGGGACTGAAGAAATTTATGGGCAAAGAATATGACGGCTTACACCGCATCAGCTTTTTAATTGATGAAAACGGTATGATTGAGCACGTATTTAATAAGTTTAAAACAAAAGATCACCACCAAGTGGTACTTGATTATTTAAATCAATGATCGCTTAGGTTTTAATTAGATATAAAAAAGGCCGTTTTCACGGCCTTTTTACTACACTTTTTCTGACACATCGGAGGATGATAAATTATTATCGCTCGCAGGTAATGCTCCCCACACGGCTTTAACTAATGTCGCTAATGGGATAGCAAAAAATACTCCCCAAAATCCCCATAAACCGCCAAAAAACAACACAGCAACAATAATTGCGACAGGGTGTAGATTTACCGCTTCAGAAAATAGAATAGGTACTAATACATTGCCATCTAACATTTGAATAATACCATATGCCAGTAATAGCCACCAAAAATCTGGCGTCCACCCCCACTGGAATAATCCAACCATAGCAACAGGAACCGTTACAGCAGCCGCGCCAATGTAAGGTATTAGAACAGAAAGCCCGACTAATACACCTAATAGTACGGCGTAGCGTAAATCCATAACTTCAAAAGTGATATAACTTGCAATGCCAACAATAATAATTTCAGTGACTTTACCGCGAATATAATTAGAGATCTGCTGATTCATCTCGCTGCCAACTTTGCTGGCTAAACGACGATTTTGAGGCAAAATGTTTAATAACGTGCGCAACATTTCGTCTTTATCTTTAAGTAAAAAGAAAACAAGCAATGGCACTAAGATCAGATATACCCCGATTGTTGCTAAACTGACTAATGATGCCAGTGAGCCTTTTACAACACTTTCGCCCAGTCCTAATACCTTCTCACGCAGTGTATTCATGAAATCAACCACTTGAGCCGGTTGAACAAAATCAGGGTAGCGTTCCGGTAAGCTAGATACATAGATTTGAAGATCGTTAAACATCTTCGGCACATCAGCACTTAAATTGGTAATTTGATGCCAAATCGTCGGCACTAAACCAAATAAAGCAAGCACCATTAACCCTGCAAAGACCAATAGTACGATAGCGACTGAAAGGGTTCTTGGCATCCCTAGTTTATGTAACCTTGCTACTGGCCACTCTAATAAATAAGCCAAAACAATGGCGACTAATAACGGCGTAATTAAACTGCCAAAAAAGTAAATAGTAAGAAAGCCGCCGAGAAGAATAACAACAAGGCTTACAGCGTGGGGGTCTGAAAATCGACGCTGATACCAGCGATTTAGCATGCGTAACATGTTGATTTCTATCCTTTTTCCACCATTATGATTAGTTGGGTATTATCATCAACTAAAATATCGGTAACATATCCATTATTATGCAAGAAACGAGGGATATCACTTCTTGCGCCGCTGTCTGAAATTCGTATTTCTAACCCTTGATAGGGAAGAAGTGTTGCGCATGCGCGTTTAGCTAACAATAAAGCCAGCGGACAACGTTCGGCCATTAGATCAAGTGATATAATTTCCATTTCATTTAAGTGACAGGTATTTTGTATTGCCGTATTGTAACCTCAGCACATATAAGATGCGAGATATCGAAAGGACATGAATCACATTAACGAACCTCTAAAGTATTTCGGTGTCCTAACTTATAGATATTAAAGATAACTCAACAAGGAGGTTGTATCATTCCCATGTTTCGATTTACCAAAGCACCGACCTATCTTTTGCTTTCTGCGCTTTTTAGTAGCAGTATTCCAGCTATTGCTAGTGATGATAATCGCTTACCTGAAATGGGAACGACAGCCTCTTCTACATTAACGATTGATAAAGAACGTGAATATGGCGATGCATATATGCGCATGCTAAGCGCCAGCCAGCCTGTTATTAACGACCCTTTACTCTCAAATTATGTTCAAGCTTTGGGCCATAAACTTGTTGCCAGTGCGGAAGATGTCCGAACACCATTCCATTTCTTTTTGATCCAAAACCCTGAAATTAATGCTTTTGCTTTTTTTGGCGGCTATGTTGCGATCCACTCTGGGTTATTTCTTCATGCCGAAACAGAAAGTGAGCTCGCCTCTGTTATGGCGCATGAAATTGCCCATGTCACCCAAAGACACCTTGCGCGAAGAATGGAAGCAGAGGCCAGAAATTCGCCTATCACGATGGCTGCACTGATTGGCTCACTGTTATTAACAATCGCAGCTCCTGAAGCAGGTTTAGCCGCCATTCATGCCACCACGGCCGTGGGAATTCAAGGACAAATTAACTTTACGCGCAGTAATGAAAAAGAAGCCGACCGTATTGGTATAACAACCCTCGCCAAAGCGGGGTTTGATGCCTATGCAATGCCACGTTTTTTTGGTCGTTTAGCCGATCAATATCGTTATACTTCAAAATTGCCCGCAATGTTGTTAACGCACCCATTACCCGAATCACGGGTCACAGATAGTCGTATGCGCGCAAGAAAATATCCGCTTGTAAATTTACCCCCCTCTGAAGATTATTTACTCGCTCGTTCACGTATTGTCGCCCGTAATGCTGGTTTGAGCGATACTTCTGCTCTCAACTGGCTTAACCGTGAGTTAAAAAAAGCACCACCCAATCGCCGCAAAGAGCTCAATTACGGTAAGGCACTGATTTATTTAGATAATGATAAATACGAATTAGCGCATCAAATACTTGACCCATTATTGGCTGGCGAACCCAATAATTTATTTTTTATTGATGCTGCAACCGATCTCGATCTCAATCAAAAACAATTTGATCGTGCGATCACCCGCTTAAACAATGCGCTTAAAATGAGTCCTGACAGTAATGTATTGCGCTTAAACTTAGCCAATATTTACCTTGAATCGGGACAATATCAAAAGAGTATTCAAATTTTGAATCGTTACTCTTACGATCACCCTAATGATATTAATGGGTGGACATTATTAGCACACAACTACGCCAAAATAGGTGATCGTAGCGCAGAGCTTGCTGCCCTTGGGGAGCTATTAGCTTTGCGTGCTCAATGGGATAAAGCCATTCATAATTATACTCAAGCCGCACAAATGGCAAAGCTCGGCTCCATGGAGCAAGCACGTTATGATGCACGCATTGATCAACTTCGCTTTCAACGTCAAAAATTCAAAGCATTACAATAATGTATTGATTTATTATAGTTCATCGACAATAAATCAATCGTAATAAAATACACTAGCTAATACAGTCATCAGTTAGGAGACGACATGTCAGTCACTATTTATCATAATCCTCGTTGCTCTAAAAGCCGTGAAACACTGGCGCTATTAGAAGAAAAAGGGATCACACCGACTATCATTAAATACCTAGAACAAACACCAAGTGTCGCGGAACTAGAAACGTTATACCGCCAACTGGGCTTGGACTCTGTGCGTGAAATGATGCGTACCAAAGAAGCGGATTATAAAACACTGGGACTCGGTAATAATGACGTATCTGATGAGGCACTCTTCATTGCAATGAGTACTCATCCAAAACTAATCGAACGTCCAATTGTGGTAAGTGGTGAAAAAGCAGCATTAGGTCGCCCACCAGAGCAAGTGTTGGATATTTTATAATGCATAAAATCTTAGTTCTTTATTACAGCCGTCATGGTAATACACGTCAGTTAGCACGACATATTGGTCGCGGTATTGAGCAAGTAGCCGGTTGTGAAGCAGTGCTAAGAACGGTTGCTGAAATCGACACAAATGATCTTCAGCAATCGCCCCTTGATCCAATCGTCAATCATGACGATCTGAAACAATGCATTGGTTTAGCAATGGGAAGCCCTGTTCGGTTTGGTAATATGGCTGCGCCATTAAAACACTTTATTGATAGTACTAGCCAAGAATGGTTATCAGGTACATTAATCGATAAACCAGCCTGTGTCTTTACCTCATCATCCTCTATGCATGGCGGTCAAGAAACAACGTTACAATCGATGATGTTACCGTTACTGCATCACGGCATGCTAATTGTTGGGATCCCTTATTCCGAACCCACTTTGCATACCACGCAACATGGAGGTACTCCCTATGGGGCTTCACATCTCAACATTGGTACTAATAAGCAGCTCCATAGTGATGAAATTGAACTTGCACAAGCTCTCGGTAAACGGCTTGCACTAACCGCGATGCAACTTCAGCGTTAACTCATATGGCAAACGAAAAGGGATATTCGATGCCTCCGATGCAACCGCAAACACAATATATTCACCGCTTTGCCGTCTGCGCGAATTTAACTCTTATGCTATGGGTCGCGTTATGGCAAACGATTATCTCTCCCCACCCACATCTTAATAACTGGGTAATGGCTGTTGTTTGGATCATTCCTTTACTATTGCCATTACGTGGGATGTTAGCTGCAAAACCTTATACTTACGCATGGTCTAACTTCATTTTAATGTTTTATTTCCTGCATGCTCTAACGCTACTCACTATTGATGAAGGAGAACGCGGGTTAGCAGGCATAGAGCTACTACTCGTAACCATAGCCTTTCTCAGTAACATACTTTTTGCACGCGTAAGAGCAAAAGAACTCGGCATAAAACTCCAGCGTCTATCGCAAGTGGAGCGACAAGAACGCGAACGTTTTGAACCACCTGAAGATTGAACCAATCGCTCGTTCTCTAATAATGAGATATTAAAAAGCCCTCATCGTGAGGGCTTAATTATTGTTATTAACACCAGATTTTAGTTATGCCATATATACATGTCATCAGGTGCAACATAGTTTTCAGGTTGAGTTTGCGACTGTGATTGTGTCGCTGTGACATCCAACGTATTAGGATCTTGGTTCACATCAGTATTTGGCATTGTCGTTGCGTTAGTATTAGTAACAGTAGAATCATCGGCGCTAATACGACTTTCATGGCTCAATTCGCGCTTAAACTCAGCATCAGATGCTGATAAGTTCATACGGAAAATCACCTTATCACCTTTAATATTCACCGCATTAGCACTACTTACTGTCGTCATCTGATTAAGCATACGTTCAAGCGTAAAAAAGTCTTCTGTTGAATTAACATTCTCCACTTCAATATTAACGCTGCCTGACGCGACACTACCTAATTCGATAGCATATTTCTGTGCTAAGTGGTTTGTCACTTGATTCATCATATCACGGCTAGCTTGTGCCAATGTACCGCTCGCTTTGCCGGTAATAGGTTGAGTATCGGCTGCAATCGTACTAGGCTGTTGAGCATACAGTTGCCATGTTAATTCAACCTTATCTGCGTCTTGTTGGTGAGCTTTTACTAACAATAAACCACCCGCATTATAACGTTGACTTGCGCTAGTGATGGTGTCGATAAAACTCCCCCAAAGATCGGATACGTGTACTGCCGTAACATCGTTAAAATCACCCACTGGGAAAGTAACGGGTAGACCACGATCATTTGCGGCTTGTTTGGTATCAGCGACGAGTGCATTGGTTGATTGATCCCATAAAATATCTCGGCTATTACCGTTATCATCAACCATCCAAACGAGAATATTAGGACGCTGAGCACTCCAAAAATTCGCTTTAGCTTGTGTTAATAGCTGCTTAATTTGTACCTTATCAAAGGTTAAATCTAGCGTCTTCTGTCCATTATATTGGCCATAACCAAACTGGCTGACGTAATTTGAACTGTTCGCTATCGCCTGAGCCACAACACTATTTTGGGTAATGTTCGGATTACCAGTCACTTTAACTAATACTTGCTTAAAGCCTTGCTCTCTTGCTGCTTGATCGGGGGTTTGCCCATCAGTAGGCATCACTACTTGAGCCTGATATAAATCACTGACAGTAGCCGCTTTAATAGGTAAAGCCAGTAGAGCTAAAAATAACAACGCAAATCGCAACATATCGCACTCGTAATTTACAAAAATAAGTCGTCAAAAGATAAAAAGATAATCAAAAAGACCTAAAGACTCATTGATATTCAGTATAGCCACATAGTCTAAAATTAATTAGCTATACAATATGTACTTTTTCCTGAACCAACACAATACAACAGGCAAGAAACAAACCATTTGCTGAAAAATATTCTCTAGTGAGAAATAGTAGCGTTTACAAAATTAACATTGTGGCGGGGAATGGTATCGCCACTATTGTCGCATCTCTTAATTGCCGATCCAACAAATACGACTGAGTCAGAAGTCACGAGAGGGGTAATGTTAACGAAACCCTTTTATCCTGTGATCATCACATGAGCGACGATAACAGCATTGGTATTAGCGTTTGTCGGTAAATTAAGAGCCGTATTGCAATACGATTCTAGCACCTGTAATGAGCGGTATTGTTGCAGTTGTACTCAACCTAATTTCCCCAAAGACTTGAGCGAGAATAATGCGGTAGACAATGCTCAAATCGAAGATACCGAGTACTTATAATTACTTACCTTAATATTTAGCACTTTTCAGAAATAAAAAACCGGACGTCATGTCCGGTTTTATTTTAATCTTGGCTACTAAGTTACTTAGTACCGAAGATTTTATCACCAGCATCACCTAAACCAGGAACGATATAACCTTTATCGTTTAGCTTCTCATCAATTGCAGCTGTGTATAGCTCAACATCTGGGTGTGCTTTTTCTAATGCAGCAATACCTTCAGGTGCTGCTACTAATACTAGTACTTTAAATTGCGTACAACCGTGCTCTTTTAACAAATCCAGTGTTGCAATCATAGAGCCACCCGTTGCTAGCATTGGATCAACAACAAGCGCAATACGCTCATCAATGTTTGATGCTAGCTTGTTGAAGTATGGAACAGGCTCAAGCGTTTCTTCATCACGGTAAATACCAACAACGCTGATACGTGCACTTGGCATATGCTCAAGTACGCCATCCATCATGCCAAGACCAGCACGCAGAATAGGTACTACCGTTACTTTTTTACCTTTGATCTGGTCAATTTCTACTGGACCATTCCAACCTTCAATCGTAACTTTTTCTGTCTCGAAGTCTGAAGTCGCTTCATATGTCAGTAGGCTACCAACTTCAGTTGCTAACTCACGGAAACGCTTAGTGCTGATGTCACCTTCGCGCATAAGACCAATCTTATGTTTAACCAGTGGGTGTTTTACCTCAACGACTTTCATCTCTGACTCCTGAGCAATTAAAAAATAAAATCGCATTATTATATACTAAGCCAAACGATTTCAGATAGTAGTAAACGTTTAACTGTTTACTTAATATCCAGCTAAAAAAATTGACGCAAACGTTTTCCTTTAGACGGTGACTGCTGTTATCATGTATTCGCTTTTTTTACTTTAATACGTTGAGGGATCATCTGTGAGCGACAAAAACTCTTCTCTTAGTTACAAAGATGCTGGTGTTGATATCGATGCCGGTAATGCATTAGTAGACCGTATTAAAGGGGTGGTAAAACGTACTCATCGCCCAGAAGTTATGGGGGGAATTGGTGGTTTTGGTGCACTTTGTTCACTACCAACCAAATATAAAGAGCCCGTTTTAGTTTCAGGCACGGATGGTGTAGGAACTAAACTTCGCTTGGCTATGGATTTAAACCAACACGATTCAATCGGTATCGATCTGGTTGCTATGTGTGTGAACGATCTTATTGTTCAAGGTGCTGAACCTCTGTTCTTCCTTGATTACTACGCAACCGGTAAGTTAGATATTGATACAGCAGCAAGTGTTGTAACAGGTATTGGCGAAGGCTGTATCCAATCAGGTTGTGCTCTAATTGGTGGTGAAACTGCTGAAATGCCGGGTATGTACCACGGTGAAGATTATGACGTGGCAGGTTTCTGCGTTGGTGTTGTTGAAAAAGCAGATATCATCGATGGCTCAAAAGTGACGGCTGGTGATGCACTTATCGCTGTCGGTTCAAGCGGCCCACACTCAAACGGTTACTCATTAGTACGTAAAATCATTGACGTTTCCAATGCCGATTTGAATCAAGAATTAGAAGGTAAAACACTTTCTGAACATCTATTAACACCAACTAAAATTTACGTTAAATCAACGCTAAAAATGATGGAAAGCTGTGACGTACATGCTATTTCACACATTACAGGTGGTGGTTTCTGGGAAAATATCCCACGTGTACTTCCTAAAGGCACAAAAGCGGTTGTAAATGGCGCAAGCTGGCAATGGCCTGCCATCTTCAACTGGCTACAAACTGCAGGTAATGTCGAAACTTACGAAATGTACCGTACGTTTAACTGTGGTGTTGGCCTTGTCATTGCCCTTCCACAAGATCAAGCACAACAAGCCATTGATATCCTAAACGCTGAAGGCGAAAACGCATGGCTACTAGGTGAAATTGCAAACGCTGCTGATAACGAAGAGCAAGTCGAGATCAAATAACTCTCAACAGTGCTGACTCGTAATAAAAAGAATGAGGACGCTATGTCCTCATTCTGCTATCTACATACCGATAACCTTTCAATAAATGGTAGTACCAAATATGAAAAATATCGTCGTCCTTATTTCAGGTAGCGGAAGTAATCTCCAAGCGATTATCGATGCATGCAGTGCAGGTTTGATTAAAAACAGTCAAATAACCGCTGTGATCTCAAATAAAGAAAATGCTTATGGGTTAGAACGTGCGCGTAATGCCAATATTGAAGCGATACATATTGCGCCTAATCAGTATGCTGACCGTGAACAATATGATGAAGCCTTAGCGGATTGTATTGAACAGTTCAAACCCGATGTGGTTATTTTAGCCGGATTTATGCGTATTTTGAGCGCAGACTTTGTTCGTCGCTTTAAAGGAAAGATGCTAAATATTCACCCATCACTCCTTCCTAAGTATCCCGGCTTAAATACTCACCAACGAGCGATGGATGCTGGCGATGACGTACATGGCACCAGTGTCCACTTCGTAACAGAAGAATTGGATGGCGGCCCTGTTATTTTACAAGCCAGAGTGCCTATTTTTGACAATGACACCGTTGAAGAAGTAACAGCTCGTGTTCAAAAGCAAGAACATGCTATTTATCCACTTGTAACTCAATGGTTAGCGGAAAATCGTTTGACCATGAGTAGTGACGGCAAAGCTATCCTAGATGGTATTGAACTCCCCGCTCAAGGATATGCAGCACAATAAAAAAGGCGATCGTAAGATCGCCTTTTTACTATTGCAGATAATACCACTTCAATAGTGACAGAAAATAACCATTATTCTGTTTTACCTTCAGCCACTAACTGGTTGAAAACAGGCTCACCAAAGTGAAACACAATAAACTCGCCTGTTGCCATTTTGTGCCAATTTTCATCATTGGTTAATGGCTGAGTAGCGATAACTGTCACAACATCATCAGGAGTTGTTTCTTGCTTAAAATCAATCGTGACATCTTCATCAATTAATGATGCTTGTCCAAATGGTGCTCGACGCGTGATCCAATGTAAATTATTAGTGCAATAGGTAAGTACGTACTCACCATTGCTTAACAGCATATTATAAACGCCAAGCTGACGTAACTGATCACAACACTGAGCAAAGTAACTAAATACTGGGTTTAAATCGTCAGGTAATTCTGGAAATCTAGACTCAAGTTGATTGAGTAACCAGCAAAAAGCAATTTCACTGTCGGTATCACCTACCGCTTTATGACGACCTGTTTCTAAACTCTCATAACCCGTTAGCTGACCATTATGAGCAAACGTCCAATAATTACCCCATAACTCACGCGTAAAAGGATGGGTGTTTTCTAAATTCACCGCTCCTCGGTTAGCTTGGCGAATATGGCTCACCACTGCACGACTTTTTATCGGATATTGTTGGACTAATTCAGCAATACGGGACTGACAGCTTGGATTCGGATCTTTAAAGGTTCGAAAACCTTTACCCTCATAAAACGTAATGCCCCAACCATCGCGATGAGGGCCTGTATTGCCTCCTCGCTGCATTAATCCCGTAAAACTAAAACAAATATCTGTTGGCACATTTGCGCTCATGCCTAGCAATTCACACATTTTCCTTTATGCCCTTTATTATTGATTAACGATACTTATCGATAGCCAGAATGACCTAAGGCTTATTCTGCTGCCATTTCCTTTTCCACTAGCATAATTAAAATATGAATAATCTTAATATGGATTTCTTGAATGCGATCCGCATAACCAAAGTGAGGAACACGAATTTCAACATCCGCTAAGCCAGCCATTTGACCACCATCTTTACCGGTTAAGGCTATTGTCTTCATGCCTTTGGCCTTTGCCGCTTCAATTGCCTTTAAAATATTGCCTGAGTTACCAGAAGTAGACAAACCAAACAATACATCACCTTTAGCGCCAACGGCTTCTAAATAGCGTGAAAATACGTATTCATAACCGAAGTCATTACTTACACACGATAAGTGGCTTGGATCAGAAATCGCAATACCAGGATAACCAGGGCGGTTTTCACGGTAACGACCTGTTAGTTCTTCAGCAAAGTGCATTGCATCACAATGTGAGCCGCCGTTACCGCAAGACAATACTTTACCGCCTTGTTTAAAGGAATCAGCCAATAGCTTTGCTGCCGCCTCAATATCTGCAAGGTTTTTATCATCACTTAAAAAGCGATTGAGTACATCAGCTGCATCTGTTAATTCAGCGCGGATCAGATCCTGATACATAAGCGATTCTCTCTATTATTCTTTAGATACAAATCAAGCGGGTAAATACCCGCTTGATGTTTTAAATACACCGTTATTCGCAGTTTACATACAAATAACTTACAGTGTCGACTCCTGATCAGAATGATTGTGAGAATTAATCAGTAAAACTTGCTGTAATTGACTAACAGAGTGAGCTAAATGCACATTCTCAGCTTCAAATATTCCAGCATGGTAGAGTTTACGTTCAACATGCGGCTGCGTACCTAATAAATAGACAGGTAACTCAGACAAGCGATCTAACGCCATATCAAAGGCATGAATCGCCGTAATATCAATGGTTGATACATCACTAAAATCGAGCACAACCGCACGCGTTTCTGTCGTTGCATGTTCAATAACAGAAAAAGCTTTCTCACTCGCAGCAAAAAATAATGGGCCATTAATATCATAAACCACTACATCACCGCCAAAGTTGAGATGTGGATGCTCATCATGTGAAATCGTAACTGTCGTTAATGTCGCAATACGCTGAATAAATAACACGCCCGCAAGTAATAAACCGACAATAACAGCGACAACCATGTCAAATGCAACGGTTAAGATAAAGCATGTCATCAAGACGGCAACGTCACGACGAGGTGCAACCTTTAATGTATGCACAAAGTGAGGTGCTTCAGACATATTCCACGCAACCATGATCAGTAAGCCAGCCAACGCACTCATCGGAACAAACGATAGCGCTGGTGCTAATACAATCATCGCAGCTAAAACAAAAAGCGCATGCGTCATACCAGATATCGGTGAAAACGCACCAGAGCGAATATTGGTCGCTGTGCGAGCAATCGCCGCCGTTGCTGGAATTCCGCCAAAGAAAGGGACGACAATATTCGCGATCCCTTGACCGACAAGCTCTGCATTCGGATTGTGCTTTTTACTTGTCATACCGTCTGCTACAACCGCACATAATAGTGATTCGATACAACCTAGCATCGCGATAGTTAATGCTGAAGGCATTAATTCAATTACGGTGGCCCAATTAAATGTATTGGACTTCCACAGCGCAATAAACTGCGGTGCTTCTTGTGGAATACCATGACCTACAAGGCTACCAATGGTGTAGCTAAATTTTTCACCCAGCAAAGTCACATGCTCAGGGCCAAATTTATTTAATGCTAAAGCTAAAACCGTCCCTACCAGTAATGAAACTAAATGGGGTGGAATACGCGTTTTTAATTTCGCCCAGCCAATAAAAACAAAAATGGTGACCACACCGACAATCGCATCAGCATAGTTCGTGGTAGGTAGTGCATGGGCATACGACATCACTTTTTCAGGAAAATGGATTGGGCTACCTTGAAGATGTAGGCCTAATAAATCTTTAAGTTGTAAAAAAGCAATAACAAAACCGATACCGGCAGTAAATCCGGTGGTAACTGGGTATGGTACATACGCCACCAGCTGTCCTAAGCGGAAAACGCCCATCAATAACAGGATAATGCCTGACATCATGGTCGCTAACATTAAGCCTGATAAGCCATATTTTTGAGTGATCGGTAAAAGGATGACTACAAAGGCTGCGGTTGGGCCTGTGATATTAAATCTTGAACCACCTAATAACGCCGCTAAAAAGCCCGCCACAATGACGGTATACAATCCATGTTGTGGTGGCACACCGACAGCAATTGCTAATGCCATCCCCAATGGAATCGCCACAATACCGACCGTAATACCCGATACAATATCGGCACGAAATTTAGAGAAGGAATAACCATCCTTCCACGCCTGTGATAAAGCATGAAATAACAACACAACAAGACCTCTTGTACTTTGCGTACATTTGATAAACAGGAATTGATGTCAACCCGATGTAAGGGAGTCCGGCGGGCATGTGTCAGTCGGAATCGGGAAAGGCAACAAAGGGAAATACCATTCAGTACAGATGGTCAGAACTCAACCACTCAAAATAACGTGAACAGTATCACAACACGGCGTATGTTAACGCTCTGCTAAAAATCTGCAAGTAAAAAAAATAGTCACAATGATTTCGATCAATCCCTTTAATAACCTGACCTCAGCCCACTTTGTACACATAACAGTTTACTTTCATATCAAAAAACTATTTTACATTTTGTTAAAAAACGCATTACAATAATTTAAAAGTGGTAAGACCTCTTACCTTAATAATAATTACCCTACAATTAACAATAAAATGTGTAGCAATGTACTGAACTCTTCATCATGAAATCAGGTGTCGCTCGATTATTCTTGATGATGTGTAAGTAGTCTTACTATACAGATTAAGGAGAATCACTATGGTTACGCTTGCGTATGTCATTGGTTTTATCGGTGTTATGTTCATATTGGCGTATCATCGCGCGTCGTTAAAAACCTTTACGGCAGTAATTGCTGCAACACTATTAATTGGTACTGTTTTTTCCATTACAGGTATTATTAGTTGGTTAATTTTCGCTGCGATTGCGATTCCTCTTAATATCCCAGCCTTACGTAAAAAATATCTCGCCGCTCCTGCGTTAAAAGCCTTTCAAGGTGTCATGCCAGAAATGTCTCGTACCGAAAAAGAAGCAATCGATGCGGGTACAGTGTGGTGGGAAGCTGATTTATTTGGTGGTAATCCAGATTGGAAAAAGCTCCATGATATCCCTGCACCAACCCTTTCAGAAGAAGAGCAAGCTTTTCTCGATGGACCAGTAAATGAACTTTGCCGCATGGTAAATGATTTTCAAATTACCCATGAACTTGCCGATCTACCACCCGAAGTATGGCAATACTTAAAAGATCATAAATTCTTCGCCATGATCATTAAAAAGCAATATGGTGGACTTGAGTTTTCTGCTTATGCCCAATCTTTAGTTCTGCAAAAATTAACCGGTGCTTCTGCGGTATTATCATCAACCGTTGGTGTGCCTAATTCACTAGGTCCAGGTGAACTGCTTCAACACTATGGTACTGAAGAGCAAAAAAACCATTATTTACCCCGCTTAGCAGCTGGCCAGGAAATCCCTTGTTTTGCCTTAACTAGCCCAGAAGCAGGCTCAGATGCTGGTTCTATCCCAGATTTCGGTATTGTGAAAAAAGGTCTGTGGCAAGGCGAAGAAGTTCTTGGTATGGAATTAACATGGAACAAACGTTACATCACTCTAGCACCGGTGGCTACGGTACTAGGTCTTGCCTTTAAACTTTCGGATCCTGACAACTTACTCGGAGATCAAAAAGATCTGGGTATCACTTGTGCATTGATCCCAACCGATCTAGAGGGCGTTGAGATTGGCCGTCGTCACTTCCCTCTTAATGTACCATTCCAAAATGGTCCTACTAAAGGTAACAAGATCTTTGTTCCTATTGATTTTATTATCGGTGGTCAGGAAATGGCAGGCCAAGGATGGCGTATGCTAGTGGAATGTCTATCGGTGGGTCGCGGTATTACGCTCCCGTCTAATTCAACGGGTGGATTAAAAACCGCAGCAATCGCAACAGGGGCTTATGCTCGTATTCGTCGACAATTTAAAATGCCTATTGGTAAAATGGAGGGGATTGAAGAGCCACTTGCACGTATTGTGGGTAATGCTTATGTCTTAGATGCAGCCAGTACTCTAACCGTCGCGGGTATCGATCTTGGTGAAAAACCTTCCGTTATCTCTGCGATTGTAAAATACCATTGTACCCATCGTAGCCAACGCGGTGTGATTGATGCGATGGATATTGTCGGTGGTAAAGGGATTTGTATGGGACCGAGCAACTTTATTGCTCGTGCTTATCAAGGAGCACCTATTGCAGTCACCGTTGAAGGAGCGAATATTCTAACACGTTCAATGATCATCTTTGGACAAGGCGCCATCCGTTGTCACCCTTATGTGTTAGAAGAGATGAACGCTGCTTATAATGATGATAAAAAACAAGCCTTAGAGAGCTTTGATAAAGCCGTATTTGCGCATGTTGGCTTCGTGATAAGTAACATGGCACGCTCTTTCTGGTTAGGTATTACCGATGGCTACGGTTCATCCGCACCACGTAAAGATGCAACCACACGTTATTACCAACAACTCAACCGTTACAGTGCTAACCTTGCGCTACTGGCTGATATTTCTATGGCTGTACTTGGTGGTTCATTAAAACGTAAAGAGCGTTTATCTGCCCGTTTAGGTGATGTGCTTAGCCAGCTTTATTTATCATCAGCAACACTAAAACGTTATGCCGATGATGGTTATCAACAGCAAGATCTTCCATTAGTACATTGGGGTCTACAGGATTCATTATACCAAGCAGAAACAGCCCTTGATGACTTCCTAAGTAACTTCCCTAATAAGTTCATTGCTGGCGCACTACGTGTTGTATTGTTCCCATTAGGTCAACGTCGTATCAAACCAAGTGATAACTTAGATCATGCCGTTGCTCGTTTAGCACAAACACCATCAGAAACTCGAGATCGCCTAGGTCGAGGTCAATTCTTAGAAGCATCTGAAGGGAATCCAGTCGGTATGATGGAAGCTGCACTTAACGATATTCTTGCCGCTGAGCCGATTTATGATCGAGTGTGTAAAGCTGCGAACAAAAAATATCCGTTTGTACAGTTAGGTAATGTTGCAGATAAAGGGCTTGAACTCGGTGTAATTGAACATGCTGAAGCTGAGTTATTGCGCCGTGCAGAATTAGGTCGTTTACGTACGATTAATGTTGATGACTTTGAGCCTGAACAATTAGCAGCAAAGACAAACCCTGATTACTCAATCAATCACGCGGCTTAAGCACGACATATTGAAGTCAGTTAAAAATACAAAAGGGAAGCTAGCGCTTCCCTTTTCTTGTTCTCTGACCATTGTTTATAAGGGTAAAACAAGAGCTTCTTTTTTCTCTTTTCGACGCTTTTTAAATACTCGCCAGCCCCATATTCCACTAATGACCAATACGATTACCGCTATATTCCCCATTACCATCACGCTAAGTGTTTTTTCACGTGAGGTTTTTTGCAATTCAATTTCTTTCAATATCTGTTGTCGTTCAAGTTCCGCTTTATCGATAGGCGTGATCTCAACATGAGTTTCTGAACGAATATTATTAATCACCGCAAAATGGCTCTCAACTAACGGAAATATCAGCTCGCGTTGATACAAACGATCAGTACCATAGATCCAACCTTCCCACGAATATTTCCCCGCCTCACCATCAAAAGGTAATCCTATCGACAACTTAGTTTCATTTGGTAATGTTCGTTGCTGAATAATTTGCTGCTTGGTATTTGGTGTACCGTAGCGAATATAAGCTGCTAACGATCCTGCGACCAACGCATCATCTTGTGGTAATACGACTAACTGGTGAGGTTCTTGCGGCTTATGACTTTTAATGAGAGTGGCAGAAAACGGTTTAGGGTAAACTAATACTTCTTGCTCTATGGCTCGCGTAAAAACACCATTCATTGATTTAATCACAACCCGGTATTTACCCGGTGCAACCGTTACAGGAAGAGAAACAGTAAAGATACCATCCCCTGCCACTTCATCACGATCTTGACCATTATCTTCAAAATTACCCACCACTATTGGCTCAGGCTGTACATCATGAACGAGTTGCTGCTCTTTCGATATATAGGGGTAAAATGACACACGTAATTTAACCCGATCTAAAAAGTCACGGACGGTTAAAGGCTGGTCATTCTGCAACAGTTTTGCTGAGAACTTTAACACTTCAGATTGGTATAAATTCTGCGGCAACGTGTCAGCTGTTAGGCGAAGATTAGACAGCAAGGTAATACGGTTATCTTGCGACACACGGCCAATTGCTTGCCAAGGTCCAGCCATTGGCTCATCAATCGAAATAATGTCGAGATCATTTTCAGAATACCAAGAGACATGCTTAGGATGACGACTGGAGTAATATTTCGTGCCATCCGGCGCAACCAACACCACAGGGCGACTTGGTTGCTCTCGTTTAACCATGAAAGACACTTGTTTTATCGTTGGATCCACACGGAAACGGTTATCAAGCCACGTCATCCGATCATTATCTTGCGCCCAAGCAAATAATGGCCAGACAGCCATACATATTAATAACCGCTTCAGCATAACTCTCCTACAGACGCCAAAGAACGTCAGCTTTTTTTCCGATCAAATCGAGTCTTTCTTCGTGTGAAACTAATTCATCGGCAGAAGCACAGATAACCTTTAGCCCTTTTCTCTCTCCGACTAAACGCTTTATCGCAAATTCTTTCTCACTATCCCCTTCGTTATCGCCACTTAATTTCAATGATGTTTGACCACCCGTCATCATTAAGTAAACATCAGCAAGGATCTCGGCATCGAGCAAAGCCCCGTGGAGCGTTCGATGCGAGTTATCTATGCCATAACGTGAACAAAGAATATCAAGGTTATTACGTTTACCAGGAAAGAGGCGTTTTGCCATTTCCAAGGTATCCGTTACTTTGCAGATATCTTCCGTTTTCTTAAGATCAGATCCCATTAACTGGAATTCATAATCCATGAAGCCAATATCGAACGATGCGTTATGAGCCACCAGCTCTGCACCATCAATAAAGTCGATAAACTCTTGATGGATGTCAGCATAGCTCGGCTTACCGATTAAGAACTCATCCGTAATACCGTGAACATCAATCGCTTCAGGATCGATTGGGCGATCAGGCTTGATATAAACATGGAATGTATTACCGGTTAATTTACGGTTAATGATTTCAACCGCACCAATTTCAACAATCCGATGCCCTTCATAATGCGGGCCCGTCATATTCATACCGGTAGTTTCTGTATCAAATACAATAATGCGTTGGTTAGTGGCTTTCATAGTGGCTTATGTGTCAGACTTAAGTTTTTATCTAGGGCAATACTACCAAATATGATGAAGCAGGTAGAAATTTACACAGACGGTTCTTGTTTAGGTAATCCAGGTCCCGGTGGCTATGGCGCAGTACTTAGGTACAAGCAACATGAAAAAGAATTAAGTGACGGCTTTTTCATGACAACTAACAATCGAATGGAGCTACTTGCAGCCATTGAAGGGTTAGCAAGCCTTAAGGAATCATGTTTAGTTGATCTTACCACTGATAGCCAGTATGTGCGTCAAGGAATTACCCAGTGGATCCATAATTGGAAAAAACGGGGCTGGAAAACAGCCGATAAAAAGCCGGTAAAAAATGCAGATTTATGGCAACGTTTAGACACAGAAACCCAACGTCATCAAGTGCAATGGCATTGGGTAAAAGGTCACGCGGGTCATCCAGAAAATGAACGTTGCGATGTATTAGCTAGAGCCGCGGCAGAAAAACCCACCTTTACTGACGAAGGTTACCAAGCCAATTAGTTTGACTTTTTATACGCCTCATCTCTCTTCTCCATTTTATTACAGGCTTCGGTACGACAATTTACTTGTAACGGAGCCAATTGACGTCTCACTTTCCATTTTGGTTCTATCGGTTTTAATGGAAAAGTACGCTTTCTAGCCACGATAAAGTACAAACTTCCGACTGCAGATAAGGGTTCTGATAAGATATTTTCCAGCCATGCTGAACACGTTAAATGACGCGTAGAAGGTAATACCGCAAATGTTTCGTGATATATCACCTCATAGTTTAACAACCTAAGCCAATCAATCACTCGAGAGGATAAATACATTCGTCCATTCCATGGCGCTTTTTTTCTATTCCACGGCAATAATCCACAAAACCCATTAACACTTAATGGATTATTACCACTAAGTAACAGGTAACCATCATCAACAGTAACTCTATCAATTTCACGCATTAATCGATGAGGATCCGTTGAATAATCGAGCTGATGAATCAGCAAACACGCATCAAATGACTTTTCAATAAAGGGCAATTCAAAAGATTCAGCCTCGACGTTACGATAACTACTGAATTTATCTACACTAATTTGATGTTGGATATTACAATGGTGACTGGTCAGCTCTGCACTTAAGCCACCAAGCTTTAACATATGGTAACCAAACAGCTTCGGACACCACTCATCGATTCGAGCTTGTAATAATTGTGCCGCCCATTCACCATTGGTCACATTAGACCAAGAATAAGGCACTTCAATATGTGTTACTGTACGCGCTGGCTTCATAATAGTACTGCTCAACACTTGAATAAGGCTGGAGAAGAAATTCATGCTAACAGTTAAAAGCATACCCGCATTTAATGACAATTACATCTGGCTCATTCACAACAAAGATAATCACTGTGTCGTTGTCGATCCCGGTGATGCAACTCCGGTTTTAGAAACCATCGATAAATTCGGTTTTACCCTTGATGCGATTTTAATCACTCACCATCATCATGATCATATCGGGGGGATCAGTGAACTCAAACGCCGCTTTCCATCAACGAAAGTCGTTGGACCGGTTAATGAGCCAATCCCTGGGCTAACGCAGCCAGTAGAAGATGGCGACCAAGTGGATATTTTTGGTGAACGTTTTATGGTGCTTAGTGTTCCAGGTCATACCTTAGGTCATGTCGCTTATGTCGGGGATGAAAAACTCTTTTGTGGTGATACCCTTTTCTCGGCGGGTTGTGGACGCTTATTTGAAGGCACGCCAGCACAAATGTTCGATTCACTACAAAAAATTGCTAGCCTTCCTGATGAAACAGAAGTTTTTTGTGCTCACGAATACACCGCAAGTAATCTCGCTTTTGCTCTTGTCGCTGAGCAAGATAATCCCCACCTACAGCAATACCGCGATAAAGTGATTCGACTTCGTGCCAACGGAAAATCAACGCTTCCATCAACACTAAGTCAAGAAAAACGCATCAATCCTTTTTTACGTTGCGATCAACCTAGCATCAAGCGTTCTGTTGCTGATAAAGCATATGATAACTCCGATCTTGAGACTTTCGCAGCACTTCGACGTTGGAAAGATAAGTTTTAACATACTAGACCTTGTCACTAAGGTGGTTGGACACGTATTATCTCCAGCCACTTTAGCAATAGACGACAGTTATGAAATCACGGATTCTTTTAGCAAGCGTGCTTTTATTAGTTGGCTGTGAAACATCACAGCCTATCACCAAAAAAGCCGAGACTAACGATGTAAATACCGTCGTTGTAAAACCGACAAATGAAGTCATTCCCCCCTTGTTTGAATCCCAACCAGACAAGGTAACTTCAGAAGTAAAAAAAATCACACCCCAACAACAAAAAAATGTCTGGGATCGCATTGGCATGCAAATCGATACCCACATCCCAAATAATAAACGTATCCGTTATTACCGTAACTGGTACTTAGAACACCCTCGCAATTTAGAAATCATTGCAAAGCGTGCTCAACCTTTCTTGTACTACATTACAGAACAAGTTGAGAAACGCGGTATGCCATTAGAAATTGCCTTACTGCCTATTGTAGAAAGCTCATTTGATCAAAACGCCTACTCTAATATGGCAGCGGCAGGTTTATGGCAAATTATCCCCGATACAGGTCGTCGCTTTGGCTTAAAGCAAAATAGTTGGTACGACGGTCGTCGCGATATTGTGAAATCAACAAATGCTGCATTAAATCTACTGACTTATCTTAATAAAAAGTTTGATGGTAATTGGCAGTACGCACTTGCTGCATACAATACCGGTGAAGGCCGAGTATTTAATGCCATTAAGAAAAATAAAGCGCTTGGTAAATCAACCGATTATTGGGATTTAGATCTACCGGATGAAACCAGTAGTTATGTGCCTAAACTTTATGCTGTTGCTGATATTATCAAAAATCAGAAAAAATACGGCATCACATTACCCGCAATTAGTAACAAACCTGCGGTTGCAATAGTTAAGCCCAATACACAAATCGATCTTAATATTGCAGCAAAGTTTGCAGGTATCAGCACAGCTGAAATAAAAGCGCTAAATCCGGCTTATCGTCGAGGCGTTACGGCACCTAATGGGTTAAACGATTTATTATTGCCAATAAACAGCGTCAATAAATTTAATCGCGCATTAGCTAATAATAGGAATAAAGCCTTAAGAACTACGACTTACACAGTTAAGTCTGGCGATAGCTTAGGTGTAATAGCCGCTCGTCATAACACAACAATCAGTGCGATTAAACAAACAAACCACCTCAAAACGAGCAATATACGTATTGGCCAGCAACTTAAACTGCCAACATCAAGTTATGCCTTAGTTCGTACTCAGCACAGCAATGCGGTTGCTCACACACACCATACCGTTCGTAAAGGTGATAGCTTGTGGACAATTGCACGTCAATACAACACCTCTGTTAACGCACTAGCGAAAGCGAATAAACTCTCCACGAAATCAACGTTACATTTAGGTCAAAAACTAAAAGTTTCTGATAATAAAGTATCGACAAGTACTGGAAAATCAACCAATAAAGTCAAAACAATTAGCTATAAAGTAAAAAATGGCGATAGTTTAAGTGTTATTGCACAACGTCACAAAGTGACAGTAAAACAAATAGTAAAATGGAATAATCTCAATAGTAAAAAGTATCTAAAACAGGGCCAAACACTTAAACTGGTTATAGATACAAGCAAGGTTAAAGCATGACACCGTCCAAAAATCCATTAATTGCTCTTGTTGATCTTTTCCGTTCGCCGATTGATTGTTTTGCAGCGGTTTATGAACGTCCAAAGTGGGCGTTCTTACCCTACATCATCATTATTTTCGGCTCATTTATCTTATGGGGGAGTTACTTTAATCACGTTGATCTACCTTGGTTACAGCAAGCCTTACAAAGCCAACTGGGTAGTGTGGATGAATCCGTAAAACAAGCGTGGTTAACAAAAGAAGTATTACTAGCAGGAGAAGTATTTAGCGATTTTTCAGGCAGAACTGCGGTTATTTTTCTACTGGCATTATGGTTAAAAATGGCCACTAAAGGAAGTCAATATCAACACAGTTACGGTAAATGGTTAGCAGCCTCTTGCTTTATCATGTTACCTGCATTTATTGGTGATATTGCGAGTTATATAAATGTTATCTTTAATTCTGCAAATATTCTGCCCAATGCCGCTGATTTAAACAGCATTAATGGGCTATTAAAGTTACCGTTAAACAATCCATGGGCACCGTTTGCGACCACAATACCATTGTTAGCGCCTTGGTATATTGCACTCACTTATGCAGCTGTAGGCGCTTGGACTGACTTTGATCGTCCTAAAGCAATTATTGTTGCCGTATTACCTTGGGCATTAACACTTATCGTTTGGCCACTACTGATTATTGTGGCCTAGCAACTTCGTCGCTCGTCTTGTTACTTCAACCTAAAGGATGCAAGTAGCGGATTATGATCAGAAGCATCAGTTCTTGGTGCTTCTGATTTAACTAACGTTAAATCACGATAATACAAATGATCAAGTGGCTTGCCTAAGATACGAATACGTTGATCATCTGCAAATGATACTTCTTTCAATCCTAATGAATGTGCAAACGACTTTAGCACCTTGATCCGCCCCTGACGCCAAGTATTAAAATCCCCAGCCAAAATGATTGGACCAACATGATTGGACAACACATCTTTTAAACTATTGAGCTGTGCTTTGTACTCATCAAGCCCTAATGCAAAGTTCACACCGTGCAAGTTCACAACAACCAGTGTTTGCCCATTAGAAAGCGAAAACTCTGATAACAATGCTGACTTTGGTAATCGTAACCAAGGCTCCATGGCTAGATAAGCACACGTCTGCTTAGAGTCTACTCGAGATAAATTCATCACCCCTGCCGGCGTATCTAGGAAACGAAAAGCATTCGCCATCCGTACCATCCAGCTATTATCATCAAGGTATGATTTTAAATCAGTATTTAAGCTCGCTTCTTGCAGTAAAACTAAATCCGTTCCTGCTGAAAAAGACTCTAAAGCCTTACGCCAATTACTGCGTTGTTGTTTATAGATGTTCCAGACCGCTACCGTTAATTCACCATCAATATCCAATGGCGGCGCAATAACACTTTCCATACAACGATACGAGAGGTGTGGAGCAAAGACCTCATTAGTAACATCAGGTTGGGTTGATATATCAAAAGAAGCATTAAAAGCCCCAAGGCCTAACGCCCCTGCCACCACCCCGACACCAGCAACAAGCTTCGTTTTTGTATAACGTGCCATACTACCCCTTAAACAGAGTAAGTCAGCCTATTGGATATAAGCTGACTTATAAAAATGAATACTTAAACGTTTGAATATCTGTTTTAGAGAGGAATATTAATAATGTTCGCCATTATCATAATAAGCGGTTGCCGTTAATGCAGTAAAAATGACGGCAACATCCTGATCTTTATCATCCAGTACTTTACGTATAGAAGCGGTTATTACCGCTGCAACTTTATCTTGCGTTTCTTGTCCGCGCTCAAACCACAAAACTTCTACAAACGGGTAAGCATCAGATACTTCTCCGTCAAAGATAAAAGATGCCGGAATATGCTCTAGAGTAAAATCTTCGCGAGGACATGACATAAGTGGTTGAAGTTCATCAACAAGATCTGTTGATAATGTTTTCACTGCATCAAACTCTACAGCACGGAAACGAAGATGAGGCATGAACTCTCCTTGATTGATCAATGTTAGCAGCACTAGATTATCACTTAATCTTACCTAAGCTCGAGATTTTATTGTTAGCGATAGGTCAATCTCTTTGCTTATAAGCGTAATCATACCCCTCCTTTTTTGCTTTTACACCAAGCAATACAATATCAACAGCAGAATACATTGAAGAGTGAATACAATGATAATTTACATTCAATAAAAGAAATCAATAAAAGAGAGTTAAAAAGAACATAGCGGAGCTAATAATATCCAGACGTAAAAAAGCCCCGTCATTTCTGACGAGGCTTTCTTGAAGATGGCAGGGGTGGAGAGATTCGAACTCCCAACACGCGGATTTGGAATCCGCTGCTCTGCCAATTGGAGCTACACCCCTGTAGTTATTTTAAAGACTTAACTGTGTCTAAATAAAGTGGCGGAGCGGACGGGACTCGAACCCGCGACCCCCGGCGTGACAGGCCGGTATTCTAACCAACTGAACTACCGCTCCGACGAACATGGATGTTCTAATATCGCGAAGCCATGGATGGCTAAGAGCGATAACACCGCATGCGATATCCATAGTTCAAATAGATATCTATTTTTTGCTTTCGTCTTTTTCTTAAAAAGATGAAAACGAATTGGAAGCCTGGCGATGTCCTACTCTCACATGGGGAGACCCCACACTACCATCGGCGCTATTACGTTTCACTACTGAGTTCGGCATGGGATCAGGTGGGTCCATAACGCTATGGTCGCCAAGCAAATTCGGTTTATTTATTGTCATCGACAATAAATAGCAATCTGGGAAAAGTTAACTAGTGTTCTCTACACGTTCAAGTGTACTTGGAGTCCGCGTTTCTCTTGACGAGATAAAAACCCCTTGGGTGTTGTATGGTTAAGCCTCACGGGCAATTAGTATCGGTTAGCTCAATGCCTCGCAGCACTTACACACCCGACCTATCAACGTTGTAGTCTTCAACAACCCTTTAGAGACCTTAAAGGTCTAGGGATGACTCATCTTGAGGCTCGCTTCCCGCTTAGATGCTTTCAGCGGTTATCGATTCC
>NZ_PYNV01000023.1:0-58624 GCF_003026095.1 Photobacterium sp. GB-72
AGAAGTTCACTTGAGAGTTGAGTATCAGAAGTCGAAGTGAGCCGTGATAATGTGGTGTTCACTTGAGAGTTGGGATTAACGTAACTCTTAAGTGAACTTGAAATGATGTTAAGTCACTGAAAAGTAGTATTAATTAATTTTCAACTGTTGATGGTATTTATCAGAAGTTCACTTGAGAGTTGAGTATCAGAAGTCGAAGTGAGCCGTGATAATGTGGTGTTCACTTGAGAGTTGGGATTAACGTAACTCTTAAGTGAACTTGAAATGATGTTAAGTCACTGAAAAGTAGCATTAATTAATTTTCAACTGTTGATGGTATTTATCAGAAGTTCACTTGAGAGTTGAGTATCAATACTTCACTTGAGAGTTAAGTATCAGAACACAAACTGAATCGTTGTCACGGCCTCCCCTATTATCTTTTCAATATTGTTTGTAATTCATCTTGCATGTAAGTAAACTATGATTATGCAAAATTCTTACATGCGCACTTCTTTCTTCCATTTATGATAAAATCTTACATGAAGTGCTTGTAGTTACATCTTATAGATAGAATCGGTTATAGGAATGGGTTGATGGACACAGTTACTCAAGCAAAGAAAACGTCTGCATTGGCTGCAACAATGCTCGCAACCATCACAGATGAAGTAGTGAGCAGAAAGAAAGAGTTTGAAGCCAAAGATTATTATAAACGTTACTCTAAAAATTCATTAAAAGACTTACCACAACTTACGCGTGCCGTTGTTGAAACAACTATTTCAGACATGGAAGCTGATGGTTACGTTTTTAATAAAGTGAGCAGCGGTAACACTAACCCTTATTCATTGACCATTCGTGATATTGCAAATATATACGAGCGTCGTGGTGTACCTAAATATCGTAGTAAATATGATCCTGGTTTTGTTATTTTCGTCGCCAACCTAAAAGGTGGCGTGAGTAAAACTGTTTCTTTAGTCAATTTAGCTCATGGTTTACGTGCTCATGACCTATTGCTAAAAGAAGACCTTCGAATTTTAATATTAGATCTTGACCCTCAAGCCTCTGCAACCATGTTCAACAATGAGCAATTAGCCATTGCTGATGTTGAATGCTCTTCAGCTCAGGCCATTTTGCAGAATCTGTCGCTGGAAGAACTAAAAGAAAGTTTCATTAAAAAAACGGGTATGGATGGCGTTGATATTATTCCTGCCTCTATTGATGACGCTTTTATTGCTAGTGACTGGTTAGAGATTTGCAAGGAATACTGGCCTGAAAAGAATCCATATTCATTGATGCAAGAGCACCTTATAAACAAGGTAAAAGGTGAATACGACTTTATTTTGGTTGATACTGGACCTCACCTTGATGCGTTACTGCTTTCTTCTCTAGCATCAGCTGATCTGCTAATGACACCAATTCCGCCTGCTCAAGTTGATTTCCACTCAACTCTAAAATATTTGCAGCGCTTGCCTACATTACTACAACAGCTTGTAGATTCAGGTGTTGAACCTAAATATGTTGCGAATATTGGCTATATGACAAAGATCACTCCTACTAAAGTTGATCACAAAGCAGCTAAGACGATGGCGAAGAAAATATTCACCTCTAATATGTTGGATGTCTCATTGCCACGACTTGATGGTTTTGAACGTGTCGGAGAATCATTTAATACTGCTATTAGTGCTGATCCAAAGACCTATGATGGGAGCAAATCAGCTTTAGCTTCTGCTCGATTGGCTAGTTTTGAATTTGCCTACAGTACATTTGAACAAATTGATACATACCGTTCGTTACTAAAAAGTGAAGGATAATAACGAATATGAATAACTCTTTTAAACCTATTGGCCGCCGTGGTGAAGATTCAATGCCGCCGAATGCATTAAAAATAACGGCAATTCCGGCGCCTTTAGTTATAGATGAAAAACATTCAATTACTTGGGCTTATAATGAGTCGTTATCTGCAGATAAGCTCAAAAATATCTGTATCAAACATCCAGCGAATACTCGTGCAACAGAGGATTTAAATGAACGCAATCTAGCGGATATCAGAGGTTTAGATGTAGCACAACGTGAAGTGTGTTATGCCCAACTTGTCGATGGAAAGTTGTTAGTTCTTGAAGGTTGGCGTCGAACGAATAAAGCCATCCAACAAGGCTGTGGTTTGACATTCTTGGTTACAACCGATGATCACCCGTATGAAGTTTTCCATAAAGCAGTTAAGGAATTAAGTACAAAACGACCACACTCTGCTCGTGATTTGGGTATTTTCTACCGTGATTATATGGAGACACATGCTGTCGATTACGAAAAGTGTGCTCTTGTACATGACGTTTCTGAAAGCTCGGTACGTCGTTATGTAACCTTAGCAAGCTTAAGTGGATTATGGTTAGAGGTGTTTGATGATTTCTCAGAGCTAACTCATCGAAACTGCCGCCCATTACGAAATGTAGAGAAACTATTTGAGAAGAACAGCAAAGAGACATCTAGCTTTTACAAAAAAGATAAGAGCGAGCAACAAGAGATAACTGAAAACGCGGTCAAGAACGGGTTATCTGAGTTTATTGAGATGATTGCTGACGACGAAACTTTTGGCAACATGACGTTTGATGAAAAGCTCAAATTCATTAATGAAAGCTTCTTCCCTATTCAAAAGGTCAAGAAACAAAAAGAGCGTTTACTTGATCTGGATGAAGGCCAATATGTTGAGAAAGAAACGAAAGGCGATGTTCTTACACTTAAATTCAATAAGTGCCCTGCTGACTTATTAGATCAAATTAACTTATTGATAAGCAATTATAAGAACTAATAGTTTATAAACAACATAGTTCTATCTAACTTTTCTTGTATTTCCCTCTTCGATAATAAGCTAAGCACTCAATTTACCAATGAGTGCCTAGCCATGCCCAAACCTGTTTTAATAATCAGTTGTAGTGATGCCAAATTAGTTGGGCGTCATAAAGCGTTTGATCTTTATCAAGGTGCCATGTTTCAGCTGATAAAAGCGAATATGGCCAATCCGCTAAAACATTTTGAAATCTTTATCGTCAGCGCAAAACACGGTTTATTAAGTGCAGAATCAATGATTCAAGATTACGACGACGAAATGCCAAGAGATATCAATGTGTGGTCAGCTCAACATTGCAAGCTGGTATCTAAAACACTCAAGTCCGTTTCAAGCAAAGACACCGATCTCTACGTAGTGCTACCGAATAATTATCGTGATGCGTTAGAAGCGGCATTGCCTCATAAGTATCTAAATTGGTTTAATAAGACATACGTAAGCCGAAATAACCAAGGCATTGGAGTGATGCGTGGTAGGCTAAACAAAGTTATCCAAACAACGCTGAACTCAGAGCAAAAAGTAGAGCCAATTATCTATCGTTCGGGGATATGCAATTTATCAGAGTTAGGCTATTTGTCTGCTGGGCAAGCAATTGGTAGTAATCTGGCCTATGCGAACGTTAACTCTAACCTTCTAAAATGCATTATCGATGCGGCAAAAACAGGTACAAAGGTGTTTCTGGATAACGGCATCATTAGTGGTAAAGGCCGATTAAATACCAAAGAAGTTATTGAAAAATATATGGCGATAGCAAAGGCAGTACCGCCACGTTTTTCGAAAAATATAGCAATTGTCATCCCAGATAGTTTTCACAGTGCTGAAGAAGCTAAGTCAATTTTACTCGAGCACAACCGAAATCTTAATTATTTATCCAAACGCTTTGATCTAATACTTCCAGTGCATCGCTGCTCAATTGATGGAATCAACGAGCTTTTAGCTGAAGCACCGAGAAATATTAGGTTGGGAATCCCCTGTTTAGAAACCAAAGAATTTGACCTTTGCTTATCTCTCATCGACATTGAGCGTCTATTTTCGCTAAAAAACCCGACTGGTATGGCAATATTTCATAAGTGCCATTTCTTTGGTTTAAGTGACGCATCATCACGCAGAAAGTTACAAGACCGCTTAATGCTGGCTCAAATATATAACCTAAACGTATCAATGGACGCCACGAGAACGTGTGCTCTATTTGGAGCCAACAGTAGCAATCGAAAAGGCACCGTTCGAGCTAGAGAAGTAGTAAGAAAGCACACATCAGAGACGGTGACTAAACTCGATAAAGAAAAAATATTAAATAGTAAATCTTATAAAGAGCACTCTTTAAGGTGTGAATATAGCTGTAGCAATATTAATGCAGAACCATTGCTGTCGGATATTTATGACTTGATTAACGAATACGATATTGATCGCTTTTGGTGCCAATTCAATACTCTGCTCGCGAAGACTCCTTTTGTAATCCCTGATATAGAAAACTACCAAATCGAGGACAAGCTCAATATAGCGTGGGATTTGACGAGCCAACCCGCGGTTGAACATGCTCTATTTGAGAAGTTAAAAATTAAAAACTACGAAAATTTTGCGTTTCTTGTCGCAAGTGAAACCGCTTTAGCACCTGATTATATAAGGTTCAAAGCAATCTCTGGTTTGTTTAGTGATACACCAGTACCGGTTCAAATGCCTTTGCAACTTACATAGCTATAGGAAAATAGGTTCAAAATAAGGAGCTAGACATGACACAGACTGAATTCAGCTTTAAAACGACAGAACTACAAGATCTGATTAGCGACGCTGAGCAATATGCATTAGCAAATTTCAGCGATCCTAACGTCCATACACTACTGATTAGTGTCACTGGCAATCAAGCATCACTAGCATCTAGAACTGGCAGATTTTTAATGTCATCGGTTTTAAGTACAGCAAATATAAATATAAAGAAGTTAGCGATACCGTTTAGCTTACTTAAGAACAAATTGAATGGTGCTTTAGAAGTAACATTTCTAATCAAAAACAACGTGATCAACCTAATTTAAATAAATAGAGAACCTATATGCTGATTAACGATTTCGGACACTTACTTTATCCTGGCAACGAAGAAGAGCTAACCGATGCGCAACAGTTTTTGACTTCACATGCTGGAGAGTCTAAGGCCGTGAAAGAGAGTAATTTAGATAAAACTGCCATATTTATTGGTAATGGTACTTATCTTTTTAATGATGGGTCGACAGTGCAATTAGTGATGTGATCTTTTTTTCGATGTCAGAAAAAAACTAAAAATAATTAATATCAGAGTCTGATAACATTGTTTATGCCGAGAATTACTAGATTAAGGCTAGATAAATAGTTGTATTTATAAGGAGCTAAATGCATGAAAAGTTTAATTGCAGCACTGATATTGCCTCTAATACTGATTGGTTTTCTGACCAACTCCGTGGCAATGCGTTTTCTTGGAAAGATAGATGGCTCTGTAAGTTACCCACTACTCGCATTGCTATGCAATGTAGTATTTGCTCTTATTCTCTTTCATCGAATCAGCAAGAAATTATAAGAAGTGGTTAAGTATCTGATTAAGTAGAATATTGATGAAATTATATAGCTATAAAGAAGCTCAGTCCGCTGTGAAAAAGATCGGTATCAAAAGCAGATATCAATACAGAACTAAATACAGATTTGATGAAAGGCTTCCCTTACACCCTGATAAAGTATATTTAGGATCTGGTTGGGTATCTTGGGACGAGTTTACTGGTGGTCGATACTATCGCACTTATAAAGAGGCAAAAGCTGCCGCGCTAAAATTAAAGGTCACTTCAAGAGTAGAATATCTCGCTATATATAAAAGTGACCCATTATTACCATCCGCACCGCAAAATATTTACCCAAACGAGTTTAGTTCTTGGAGCAATTTCCTCGATATAGAAATTCAGACGTACTATACATACCATGAAGCGAAAGCTGTTCTAAAAAATGCAAATGTGAAGACAAGCTCTCAGTACGTTGTATATGCTTCAACTGACCCTCGGCTTCATTCTAAACCCCAAAACTATTATAAGGATGAATGGGTGTCGTGGTCTCATTTTCTAACTGATAATAAATCGAAATTTTACACGAACTTTAGTAAAGCTAGAGTAGCTGCGCGAAAATTAGTATCTCGGAATGAGTTGACTGGTGGCCGATATTATCGCACTTATAAAGAGGCAAAAGCTGCCGCGCTAAAATTGAAGGTTACTTCAAGAGTAGAATATCTGGGTGTATATAAAAGTGACCCATTATTACCATCCGCACCGCAAAATATTTACCCTAACGAGTTTAGTTCCTGGAGCAATTTCCTCGATATAGAAATTCCGACGTTCTATACATACCATGAAGCGAGAGATGTACTAAGAAATGCCAATTTGACGACAAGCTCTCAGTACGTTGTATATGCTTCAACTGACCCTCGGCTTCATTCTAAACCCCAATACTATTATAAGGATGAATGGGTGTCGTGGTCTCATTTTCTAACTGATAATAAATCGAAATTTTACACGAACTTTAGTAAAGCTAGAGTAGCTGCGCGAAAATTAGGTTGTCAGAGTATCAGAGATTATAAACAGAAATATAAGAACGATCCTTTTCTTCATTCTAATCCAGCCAAGTACTACCGAGATCAATGGCAGGGATGGGAAGACTTTCTATTATTATCATTGAATAAGCTTAAACGTTACACAACTCTTTCAGAGGCTCGTGAGGCTGCAAGAAAATTACATTGTAAGTCTAGTGCTGACTACATAAAGAGGTACCAATATGATCCGTTATTACCCTCGAACCCAAAAGCTATTTTTAGTCAAGATTGGTTAGGTTGGAAAGATTACTTAGGTATTGAAGATAAATATTATCCAACTCTGGCACTGGCTAGTAAGGCTGCACGAACATTGCGTTGTGGTAGTAAGGCTGACTACAAGAGACGTTGTAAACTAGATCCTATGCTCCACTTTTATCCTGACAACTACTACAAAGAGCAATGGTCTAGTTGGTATGATTTTCTTGGAACAAAGGAAAAAGAGTTTTATCCAACTCTGGCAGAGGCTAGTGAAGCTGCACGAGAATTGCGTTGTATCAGTGTGGCTGACTACCAAAAACGCCGTAAGATAGATCCTTTACTCCCGTTTGATCCAAGCAAAATGTATAGTGAGGAATGGCTTAATTGGAAAGATTATTTAGGTCTCGAAAGCAAATTTTATCCAACTCTGGCAGAGGCTAGTAAGGCTGCACGTGCATTGCGTTTTACCAGTGTGATTGACTACCGAAAACGCCGTAAGACAGATCCTTTACTACCTAGTGATCCACAGAGATGTTACCGTGAGGATTGGCTTAATTGGAAAGATTTTCTAGGAAATTAGCAACATCCTGAAAAAATAACTCACCGTTTCGTTACCTTGCATAATAACCATTAGCGAGAAAATACCTTTACATTTTAATTCGTAAAGGTATTGGCAATGAATCAAGCATCACTATTCGATTATTTAGCCCCTGCGCCAGCAATAGAAACAAAAGTCAAAAACGCAGAATTAAGCCCTGTTGCTCACGCGATCGCCTGCTTACAACTTTTAAAGAAAAACGAAATTACTCAAGATGAAATTGAAATTTTAGAAAGTTTCAATGGCTTTGGCGAAATCAGCGAAGCTTTTAATCCAGATCATAAAGACTACGGTTTACTACAATCAGGTTTTGTCTCTGATAAAGCCTTTCAAGCCGCGAGAGCTTCAACGCCTACGTCTTTTTATACTCCACAATTTATCATCGACTCTATGTACCGTTGTTTAGTCCGCTTAGGTTTTAATGAGGGTAATATCATAGAACCTTCATGCGGCACGGGTCGCTTTATCAAATCACTACCCGACACCATTAATGCTAAAGTGACGGCTGTTGAACTTGATGAAACGAGCGGCCGCTTAGCGCGATTACTAAACCCAAAAGCAAAAATTTTAATTAATCAACGTTTTGAAAATGTTAAGCTCGATAAAAATTTCTCACTAGCTATTACAAACGTACCTTTTTCAAGTAATAAAGCGATGACTAAGGAGTTACTTGGTACATCCAACTTACACAGTTACTTCATCGCTAAAGCCTTACACAGTGTACACAATGGCGGTTTTGTAGCTGTTGTCGTGTCAACGTGGTTCCTTGATTCCATAAGTAATAAGAATCGAAAAGCGATTTTTAAAGCGGGTGGTGAATTGGTAGCAGGTGCACGATTACCTAACAACGTATTTAAAGGCACGAGCACGTCTGCCGATGTTCTGATTTTTCAGAAAGTTGAGAAACCGATTAATAGAGCGTGGTTAGATGTAGCTGATTACCCCGATATGACGATTAATCCATGGATAGCGACACGGGTACTTGGTGAGTTGCACCCTCAAAAATCTAAGTATGATCGTGCGTCCTGCAATGTCCATTTCGCTAAAGATGATAGTTTGCTACCCAAGCACCTAAATTCATTACTCGATAGTCAGTCTCAAGCCCCAATTTTCTTTAATAGAACTGCGGCTTCTTTTAAGAACGTAAACCGAGTTAATAGCTACTCGATATCTGAAACATGTTTATCGCGTAGTGAGCTTGGCGTGATTAACAATCAATTAGTACAACGGTTAGATGATGCGGTAGATGCAGATGGTAGTCACATTCACATTATTACGAACGTAGATTGCAAAGTTAAAAAGCACAAAGACCGTCTCATTGCTTACGTTGCCGTAAAAGATGCGTTAAAAAATCTCATCGCGGCTGAGCAGCAAGACGCTGATACAATTGATAGTTGGCGGCATGACCTTAACGCAACGTATGACGCATTTGTTTGTCAGTTTGGACGCTTAACCTCAACGGCCAATCGTCGCGCTCTGGCTATCTGCTCTCATTATTTCCGAATTAGAGGATTAGAAACGACGAAGAACGGTGAAATATCAAAAGCGACTATTTTTAATCGGCGTGTTTTTCAACAGAAAATGCAGACGATTACTACTAGTGACCTGCATTTGGCCGTTAAAGAGTCATTAAATCAAACGGGTTATGTATCAATTAATCTAGTGTCACAGCTAATGAAAAAGCCGAACGGTGAAATAAAGCAATCATTAATTACGTCAAAATTAGCTTTCCCTAACCCGGCAATAAATTCCGATAACTGGCTATTTGGACCGATTTATCTGAGTGGAGATATACGCCAAAAGTTGGCTGATTGCAGAATGTCACCTTATAACACCTCAGCAAACGAAAAAGCGTTGAATGCCGTTCTCCCTGAGCCTATTAAATGGTACGAAATCTCGGCACCAATTAGCGCGTCATGGTTAAACTTGAAATATAAAGAACAATTTTTAAAAGACCTTTTAGATTGTGATATTGAAATTATTTATACAGATCAGAAATATCACATAGATAAGAGTATCCACTATATCATGCGTAGCTTAGCGTGCGACTTGTTAGGCACTAAGCGTATGCCTTTTGGAAAGTTGATAGAGAAAGTGATGAATAGCGCCCCTGTTGTTGTTAAAGATGAAATTGACGGCAAGCGATATATCAATCACAAGGAAACGTTATTAGCGATTGAGAAAGCCGAATTAATTAAACAGAAATGGCATGAATGGTTATTTTCATCTGTCACGAGGCGTGCTGCAATTGAGGTTGAATACAATGCAAATTTTAACTCCCATGTAAGCCCTACTTTTCAAGAAACTGAACTCATCGACAACGAAGGAATTGACTGTTCTAAAGACTTATATCTATCCCAGCGTCGCGCTGTGACACGCGCTGTATTATCAAAATCGTTACTGCTCGATCATGCGGTTGGTGCTGGAAAAACGTTAACTTATGGTGCTATCGCTAGCAAGCTTAAACAATTTAATCACGCTGAACGTTCAATGCTTATCGCACCTAATGAATTAGTCGAACAGCTAGGCGAGGAAATATCAACCGATTTTCCATTAGCAAACTTGCTTATTATCACGCCAGCCATGCTCAATAGCGAAAACCGCGCAGAGACATTATACAAGATAGCAATATCTGATTTTACACTCTGTGTGATTCCGTTATCTGCAATAAAATCAATTCCGCTATCGCGAGAGGATAATTTAAAGCTGATCAACAGTAAGATCGATGCACTTGAACAATCGATAACAAAACTTACAGATAAACACAGTGTTAAATCATTAGAAAGGCGTTTGCAGGGATATAGAGTAAAGCTACACGCTATTACCAACGAGACGGATATTGGTTTTTCATGGGATGAACTGAACATCAGCACATTGATCATTGATGAAATACAAAGTCTCAAAAATTTAGAATATAACACTTCGATGCGAAACGTGGCGGGCTTAAATCCCCCCGCAGGCAGTAAAATTGCGTTTGATGTGTATAGTAAAGCTCGTCAAGTATTAAACAACGGAGGGCGGTTAATTGGCGGCACAGGTACGACCGTTTTAAATTCGATTGTCGAAATCAATACTTGGTTACGTCTGTTTTCACCGGAGCTAGAGCAAAAATTAGGCTTACAATCGCTCGATCAGTTTTGCGCACTTTTTGCGTCTCCTACCACTGATTTTGAGTATGCCGCGAGCGGAAATGGCTTAAAACCCGTTACACGGCTAAGAAATTACACCAACTTACCTGAGTTAAGTGCCCTTTATCGTAGCTTCGCTGATGTGGTGACAACAGAAGATCTAGAACGATTTATCCCAAAACTACCTGATGGACGTCCATCTAGGCCACCACTGCGAGATAATCAGCAAACTAACGTCATTATAGAGCCAAATATCTATCAAGAACTTGCGTTTGAAAATATTGTTGAGAGATCTAAAAACCTGACCAAAGAACAAAATATGCTTTATCTTATTAATTTAGGTAGAAATGCATCGTTAGATATTAGGACACTGAACGCCAATTTACCTGATGTTAGCAACAATAAGATCAACTTTAGCGTCCAAAACATTTTAGCTAAATATGCCGAGTACGATCATGTTAAAGGCACACAACTTGTCTTTATCGACCGCTCAATTCCAATACGTCACCGTAAAAGTGCAGCTACACGCTTGTCCTTACTTGAAGCTCAATCCACACTGACTGATGCAGAACTGGAAGAAAAAGAGACACTTGAAAATCAACTAAATGCGCAATTTTCTGTATACGATTGTTTGACTGAACAGCTAGTTTACGCAGGTATACCGAGTGATCAAATAGCGGTAGTACACGATTTTAAAACACCGAGCGAGCAACTAGACCTAAAGGAAAAAATAAACGCTGGTTTGATAAGGGTTTTACTTGGGTCAACAGCAAAAATGGGCGCTGGCAAAAATTATAATAAGCGTTTAACGGCATTACATCACTTAGATTTACCTCTAAGAAATGGCGATTTAGAGCAGCGCAACGGGCGTATTTTACGGGCTGGTAATGAGCTATGGGCTAATGACCCTGAATTTTCTGTCGAACTATTCACCTACTTAACGGCTCGTAGCCTTGATACGTGGCAGCTTGGTTTATTAGAGCAGAAAGGTAAATTCATCAGTGCTTTTAAAAATGGCAAGACGGGGCGTACATTTGACGACAAGGATACTTCTAGCCTTTCTTATGCGGAACTTGCCGCTTTGACCAGTGGTAATCACGAATTACTTGAAGTTATGAAGTTTGAAAAGCAATTAAGTGAATTGAGTGTGATAAGAAGTCAATTTTATAAAGATAAGCAACAGCGTGAGTCACGTTTGATAGAGTGTAAATCTAAGCTAAAAAGATTAGCTACAAAAATCAATCGTCACTCACAAGATATTAATAACATAGACCTTAAAAGTGGCTTAAAAGACTTGCAAGGGAATGAACTATCAATTGACGACTTAGATTATGTGCTAAGAGGTTTATATAACTCCGTAGCTTTTTACAATGGAGAAATGCACTCAGCATTTCGCTTTAATGGTTATGAAACTGCTGTTAGATACAATATGGGAGTGACAGAGTTTTACATAACTAGTAATAATGAATACTTTGTATGTAAGAATCTAAAACGTGCTGAAAAGGTTATTAATGCGGTATCTGACACTATCTCTAGATTCACTGAGTTAAATACTGTATGGCTTCATCAGCAATCGCAGCTAGAAAAAGAAATCGGATTTCTAGAAACGGCTTTAAAACAAACATTCTCTAAAGAGAAAGAGTTCAATAGCTTATCTATAAAAGTTAGTGAACTAAAAGTTAAGGTTTCAGAGGCGTTAGATAAAGCCGCTTAACGACACATCATCTAAGCCAGTAGGAATAAACTGTTTACCTACTGGCTTTTAACCAATCTCAACCTTTCTAAATTGGTGTTTTTTTCGATGACGATAAAAATTGTCAGGCTGACAGAAATTATCGCCTGACAGTGACGACCTTTCGATGACGATAAAAATTGTCAGGCTGACAGAAATTATCGCCTGACAGTGACCACCTTTCGATGATGATAAAAATTGTCAGGCTGACAGAAATTATCGCCTAATAGTGAACGCCTTATAATTGCCCTTGCATTATCCACTTTAATAGCAAAATGAACTCAACTTAAACGATTTCATTTAAAAGGTGAAAGTAGATGCTTAGTCCATTATTCAATTTAATTGCTAATTCCAATTTAAAACAAATTAATCTAACTCTAACAGTCGATCCTACCTCTAATAAGCCTGTTGTCCTCATTCAAAGTCAGCTAGAAGTCAACACCCAAAACAAGCTGTTACACCCTGCAAATACGGGGCAAGTAGCAGACGTTTATAGCAAACTATCTACACCATTAGTCGTGCAATCTGAAAATTTTGATGAAATCGACATTGTACTGTCGCAAGAAATTATCCAGTTTGCGGAATCGTCAGGTGTTGCACTGAGCGATTCAAATATTGAAAAAGTATTGGCACAACTAAAAGCAAGTCAAACGGTAGCTGCTAAACCAGCAACTAAACAAGCAGAGAAAAAAACAAAGACACCAAAGACACCTAAGAAAAATGCAGCACCAGTTAATGTAGGTGTATCAGCCTCACCAAAGGTTACACCTGAGCCAACATCGACCGAAGTTAATCCTATTGCCGCAGCAGAGAAAGCGTTAAGTGTCGATGAAGATAATACCGATACTAATGCCGAGAGCAGTATTAATAATGGTGATGCAAATGAGGTTGATAGCGTTGAAACAAACGCAAATGTTATTGCCACTCAAGAAAACGAAAGTGACGTTGATGCTGATGCTGATGCTGATGCTGATGCTGATGCTGATGATGAATTTGAGGAATTATTTTTTGGTCAAGGTAAATAGGAGCGATAAACATGGCTAATCAACTTCAAAGAACGTTCAAAGTCGGTGCATGTGTAGTGCCTGATCCTGCCCCGTCACTAAGCTTGGAGATTGTATTCCAATTACTTTGTAATCAATTTCCATCACTACGTCATACCAACGGAATCTATGAGTCAGATGGACAACTAGATGTGAATACAGGTGTTGTCACTTACGTCATTCCTCTGATCCCACCGAAAACAAACGGTTAATATCCAAAGCATCCAAAGCAATTGGCACTTGTCGTTATTCGTGCCAATTGCAAACCCTCAAAAGGCATCACAATGACGAATAAAACCAAAGAGCGTGTATTAGCGGAGTTAGAGCAATGGTCGCAATCGAAACAGTCAACCCAAGTAGTACAGCAAGCAAATGTAATCCTAAAGGCTGGCAAGCTATTCTCCAAACTGGAAAAAATACAACCTGTGAAACAAACGCACCGACTAAGATAGAGAAATCTTATTTAAGACCTGCACTTTTTTCGTGCGTAGTACCTGCCGAAACCGAGGCTTTATTTCTACATGATAAAGACGTAGCCACTCTTAATATCAACGCAATGCTACCCCCCTACGCTAAGTCATTTCTGACATTTTTAATTAACGAGGCTATTGTGCCGTTGTCAGATATTTCTAACGCTATTGCTGGTGATAATGAAGCCTTTGAAAAGTGTATTAGCGGTTATCAGACACGTTTAGAAAACGAGTTAATGACAGAAAAAAAGAAAGTGATTACTGAACTGACAACGCTATTAACTCCGTTTGGCTATGGTGATGAAATTCAGTATTTAGCAAAATCAAATAGCAATCTAAATATGAACGTAGCATTTTGTAATGATGATGAAGATCGCTTTGGTGAGAATAGCGAGTGGCTTGGACTGAGACTTTATATTGATAACATGCCGACAGTGCTTGAAATTGATAATGACACTTTCTCAGACACTGAACTCTTAGCCTTTCACCCCATAATCGAAAAGTTGTCGATTAATGCAGTTTGCCAGCCTCCATCATGTCAAACAGAATCATTAACTGAGCGATACTATGATGAATCTGTCATTCTTGATTTTTCCCTACGACTCTCTAATCACCAGTTAGATGATGTTCTAGTCACAATTAATCAGGTGTATGAAGATAACGATTACGAAGAATTACCAGCAGAATTATTGGCATCAAAACTTAGTTGCTACAAAATATCGAATGACGAAATAACAGCTATTTGTTCGTTTGTTGAAGAATACAGCTATTCACCTTTAGATGATTATGTAAGAGCAGTCCGAGTAGAAGAGTTTTATCAAAAGTCACTAAAACTCGAAGATGCCTTTATTGAATTAGAAAAGTCGCAAATTAAACTGCTTGAGTTTCTAGCTAACGCTATAAAATCACCAACTTTTTCGGACTGTTTCTCGGAATTTTATACAGAGGGTTTAGAGAACGATTTAGATGGTCACGATCCTGCCATTTACCGATCAGTCGTCCTATCGAAACACACTTACCAGTACGAGCATTTTACGCATGAGGCTGAAATGTTGTGGCAAGATGAACAAAACGAAGCACTTGGACTTGCGCCAAACAAACAAGGTATTGAGTTTTTGAAGCGTCAACAAAAGAGCGAACTTTTATTGTTAGCCTTAAACCTCTTTACCGCTTAACCTTGCTAAATTGATTAATCGCTTATCCTAAAGCCTCAATCAAACAATGAGGCTAAATGAAATGGAAACTGCATTAAATTTATCAATAGCAACATCGCCTGTTATTACCACAGCAACAAATAACAGCAAATCTTTTATTCCTAAATCAGCTATCGTTTTACATTATAACGCAGCTAAAGATTGTACTGTGCCGACACTACATAGTGTAAAAAATGGCGAACTTGATATTGGCAAAGAAGTTTCTTTTAACGACCTGCTAGACTGTTTTCAGTCACATCATATTGCTGCCACAGATAACACGTTTAATAATAACGTAGCCTTGCTATCAGAGCGTGTACTATTAGACACCTCGGAGCATTTAGTCTTCTACACCAAATCAGAAAAGCGTAGATTATGGCAGGGTATGGGCGAGAAACAAGCCTACGAATTTTACTATCCAGCCACGCTGTTTGCTATTAACAAGCACAGCCGTCAATTATCAGTGTTTGCGCTCGCCTATAACCGCAGACCCAAAATCACTGACCGACTTTATGCGCTGCCTATCCCTAATATCTACGAATCAGGCTCGGTTTGCCAAGGTACAGCACAACTACCTATGACACTAACCTCAGCGAATTTAGCTGAAATCGCTGATTCGTTCTTCAATGGCGTTAAAACCCACCTAAATTGCAATAACACGTTCCGCAAGAAATATAATGCCCGTAATCAGCAAGTAGGTTACGAAAAATGGTTAAAACAACATTGCGGGACAAAACCGAAAATGAGCGAGCTTGAGTGTCGTGGCACGTTGAATACCGTACTAAAACGCTTGCTTGCTTAATAACAGCCTTATTTAAAATATTATCAATCCATAAAATTAGGTAGTCGCTCATGTTAACGTATCACGCAAACGAATCACTCATAATTGGAAAACCGTCAATCGCCTTGGTTGGGGCAGGTGGCACTGGTTCATTTATCTTTCGTGAGTTAATCGCTCTCGACAACTTATTGCGTCGAGTTGGTGGTCAGGGGTTTACATTAACGGTGTTCGATCCGTCAGAAGTTCGAGAGGCAAATATTGGACGTCAAGCTTTCTTTGAAGATGAAGTGGGTCTTAATAAAGCAAAAGCGTTAGTAACAGGGCAGCACATGCAAGGTCTTAATTTAGACTGGAAATACAAGTCTACTACTTTTAATTATTACACCGCACAAGAGTACGAGATTGTTATCACAGCCGTTGACGTACCCAAGGTAAGATATGAGTTAGGTCAACGCTGGTCAGATTCAACGTTAAGTAAAGAAACACTGTGGCTCGATGTAGGCAATGATGAAAATAGCGGCAATGTAATCTTAGGACATTTAAGTAAAAGAGCCGATAAAGACGCTCTTAGGCTACCGAACTGTTATGACTTATATGGCGAAATGTATAATGTTGAACACGATGATAAGAAAAGCTGTTCTCTCCAAGATGCGATTCTAAAGCAAAATTTTGGCGTAAATCAAATGGCGGCACGATTGGCGGTGCAACTGTTAACCAATTTATTTACCAAAGGTTTTATTAACAATCACGGTGCAATGTTCAACACTGAGACTATGACTACCACACCTCTTAATATCGATCCGAATGTTTGGGCGACATACGGTTATGAGTCGATATAAGTTGCCGCTTTGGTCAATAAGTCGTATTCAAATTCATTGATTGAGTCAAACTGCTGCATTGAATAATTGTTATTAAAGAGTATCTTTCTGTTGAGAGTGGTACTCGATAACTTTTGTTGAAAATAATACTTACCATTCAATCCTACCAATTCATCGGCAATCAGATTGCTGACAATTTCATGTAACACATCACTCACTGCCGCCCCTTGGTTATTTTCATTATCACGAATGATTACATGCGGTACGACTCCCTGAACAATATAAACCTCGCACAAGGTAGGACATAGCGGATTGTGTGGGGTTGCCACATCGTATCTAAAAATGGATTTCTCTATCATTATCTTCTGCTTTAACAGTAACTAACTTTCTTATTCTATTCTAAGTCAACGTTAAAAAGCACTTTGTATTTTTTTTCTTTAACTCAAAAAAAAAACTGCCAATTTTCGCCTGTCGAATGTTTTAGCATATAGCTATTAAGTCATGATGGATTTGTACCTATGAAAAGGAACTTAAAACCAATTTTGATCGCTATGACATTTTTATTGCCTATTAGTGCTAATGGCGCAATACAACACGGCAGCTATTTAGAGTTAGAGGCACTTAAGCGATTACATCTACAAGTAAATAATCTAATTCCCAAAGTTAAGGTTGCTCACACAACCTCAAATCATGCGCAGTTACGCACTAACTACAACCAAATCTTGACGGATATAAAGGCGTGGGAAAGCAATTTAGGTGCGTATATCGAAGCTTCATTAGTGAAGTTTAATGACACGCATTATCAGGAATCCTACACAACATTTAAACGTGCGGGTAAAGCACCGTACAAAAAAACAAAAGGCACATCTGAATCTGAGCGTGTTCAGTTAGAACGCATCAGAAACTTGATCGTTCGTATGAAGCCTCTTATCCGTGAAGCGGAATCCACGGCAAATTCAAAATCAAAATTATTTTTTCAGTACAAAGTGCTATGGGCTGATCATGCTCGGTGGGTTGGTTTGTTTGATACCCACTTAGGTAAACCATTTCAGCCAAATGATTTTGATGTTACAGATTTTGTAAATAAATAGGTGATGTATGAGCTGTGCTAATAATCAATCGACCGAATGTTTAGAGTCAACATTAGCAGCCGCAGGACTTGCTGATTATAGAGCCATTGCGCTTTCCCTCACCGTTGCGGTGTCAGTGGTGTTTGCACTGTTTGTGTACAAATTCATACAAGATGGTATTGCCAAAGAAAAGATCAATATTGCGTTAGCGGCAAAACAAGGCACGTTTGCCGTTGCCTTTGTTTTGATGTTTTTAATTTTGTTACCAATGGTTATTTAAGGAAAAGGAAGAACGGATGAAAGTATTTAAAAAAGTAGCAGCGTGTTGGTTAGGTATTTGTATTTCTACCAGTGCATTGGCAAATAAAGGACTACCTAATATTCAGGTCGCTGGTTTAGATCAGACAAGTGCAGACCCATTTCAATTTGGAAAGCAGTTGGGCGGGATGATCTTTACCCTCGTTATTACCTTTATTCTGGCGATCATGGCGTTTTCAACGATGCGCAACGCATGGGCGAAATACCACGAGACAGGCGACGATGGTAGTCGTGCCAATATGGGTGCGGTAGCGCAACAAATCTTAGCAGGGGTTGTTCTCATCATTTGCGGGATTTTTGTAGCTCGTTGGGGTTATGAATCTTTCGGCATCAGCTAACACATAAGGAGAAGAATCATGGCCGATAATCGCCAACAAACATTATTTAGCTGGTCTTCATTATCGGCTTTGAACAATCAACCGACGGTTTTATATGGCTTAACGTTGAATGAGCTGTTTATTTGTATAGGTGCAGGGTTAATCACTTCAATTGTCGTATTTGTATTTGCCGTTACCTTAATAGGTAATACAGACGCCGCTTTAATTATAAGTGGAGTCATGATTTTCCTTAGCTCTTATATTTACGTTCAATTTTTGGGTAGATACAAAAAAAAGTACGGAGCTCAAATGTACCAAATCCATCTACTTAAAAAGTTACAAAAGTATGGTGTTTGGAACTCTGGACTTGAGATAACAAGAAAGGAGTGGATCGGAACAAGGAGTAAACGATTTTGAACATTTTTTCTCGGACTAAGGCTAGACATCAGGTAGATGAAGCGCAAATAAAAGTCACTAATTGGAAGCTTGCTTGTGGAGCACTGTTTCTATTATGTGTGTTACAAGCCGTTGGCTTTATTGTCTATCCCAAGCTTATAAAAATACACCATCCACCTGACACGTCTAAATCGATGTTGACTGCACTCAATGAAATACCTCCAGCACAAGTGCAAGGCTTTTCGTTCATGATTTTGCAGCAGCTTAATAACTTAAAAGATGACGGTAAGTATACGGCCGAGAATCAACTTACACGATTGCGCTGTTTTATGACTGAAGATTATTTCTATTTGAAGTTGCGTACAGCGAGAAATGCATCGTTATCATTCAATGATCGTAATCGTGCGATGTCAGTGTATACGGCTATTCCACCAAATCCTTATGAACAGGTAACGATACTGACACCGACTAGTTGGAATGTGAAGCTGTACACAACAATCACTGAAAGTGCTGGTGGCGAACTTATTAAAGACAACGTGCCATTTTTATATAACTTGCAGGTTGTTGCTGATAACTCAGATCCATCTTGTAATGAGTATGGATTAAAACTTGCGGGAGAAAATGATGTTCCTCGCCGAATTAGAACTGAAATAAATTGAAGGGAAGCTAACGATGCAAAGGCTCATTAAATTCGTTTGGCTATTGATTGTCATTCCATCAATGACGATGGCCACTGAATATATCAAAACTGATGGCAAGCCTGTTGCGGTTGATTTGCAAGTAGGCAAAGAGCGAGTAATAGATTTTGGTAATAATATTGTATTTAAAAAAGAGGAAGTGGGGCCTCATTTAAGTAATGTATTCTCTCACCAGGGCAAACTGTTCTTAACGGCGAAAGAAGCATTTCCGATCAAACGCATGAAAGTTCGATATGTTGACTCCGGTGAAACTATCATTTTGGATGTATCTGCGACTCAACGAAAGGTGCAACGCGGTGATGCAATTCTGGTAGGTAGTGGCAAATTTTCTGAAAAAAGTGAGTCACCACGACAGCAAGAACAAGCAACACAATCTTTCGTAACGCAAGCCAAGCCATTAGGTCCTATTGATTTACTTCGCTTTGCGGCACAGGACTCATACGCACCGTCGCGTTTGAAATCAACTGACCATCGATTTTCTATTACCAAAGTAAATACCAAACTTGACCTTTCAGAGTTATTCATTGGTCAAAGCTATGCACTTTATGACGCGCGAATGATTAAAGGTTGGTTTGTTAAAGGTAATTATTTAACAGTAATTGCGGTTCGTAATAGAAGCACTATCCCTCGACAGCTCAACTTATTCGATCTGAACGTCGATGCAATATCTGCTTCGGCGCAACACATAGCATTATCGCAGCGCGATGTTGCAGGTGATTCGACGCGAATTTATGTCATCACGAAACAGCCATTTGAAAAAGCGCTTGGTGCTGCTCCGTTGATTGTAGGAGGTTGAAGTGAGTCGATTAAAAACATCACGAGTTGTAAAAATAGCATTCACATCAGTAATCGTTTTAACGTTACTTTTTATTATCATTTTTATCAAAAAAACATTCTTTAGTGAGGCGCCAGTTACACCTGAAAAAATTGTCGAAACCCACACTAACGAGGGTACGAATAACGAAGTAGCGACGGTTGTAGTCGATAAAACAGCAGTGGAAATCGGTGAAGCATTAGATACGCCAGAAGAAAAACTGCGAAGTATGGCGGCACGTATAAATCTAATAACAGAAGATAATAAAAATATTAGAGAGACTCTCAATGCGACACATCAACAAAATGACCTGTTACGCGAGCAAATAAAATTACTAAAAGAAAACAAGCAAACCAGTGAACTCGAAACCCATGCGACCAAAGTAGCTGAAACGGCAAGCTCTGTTTTAACTAGTGCCATAGACACGGCTAAAAACATGCCAAATGAAATTCGTAAAGCGACACGTCAAGAACCTGTTTATGAAGATAGTTATTTAGATAACGGTGAACAATTACCCATAGGTACACCATCTCTACAACCGCAACTCGTCGATATTGATGATTACGTTAAACCTATTTATACCGCACCATCTGAAAGTAACGATGAATGGATTCAACCGATTGACGTAAGAATTGAAAAGGGTCGCGATGGAAAAAAACACTATGTCTATCCAAAGTTAACCAATGATGTCAGCAACGAACAAGAAAATGTGAATCCTAGCGATGTAAATGGCGAGGTTAAACCTAAACCAATACCTTTTGGCACAATCAATGACGGAGCAACATTACTGCGTACACGAACAATGACTGCCATGATTGGTCGGTTGCCCCGCAAAGGAAAAATTGTTGATGCGTATAAGTTCAAGCTTAAGGTGAGTCGCGAAAACCTTGCTTCGAATTATCAAACCATTCCGAATCTGGATGGTGTGATTGTTCAAGGAACAACATCAGGCGATCGTGTCCTGAAATGTGTACGAGGTACAGTTACTAAAATCACGTTTACGTTCACTGACGGTAGAACAACAACACACGGCGGCCAAGATACGCAAGAAGAAGGATTGGGTTACTTGTCAGATGCGCAAGGCGTGCCTTGTATCAGTGGTAAGTATATTTCAAACGATGAGCAGTATGTTGCTTCTAATGTGTTGCTTGATGGTTTTTCAGCAGCAGCCAAAGCGTTTGGTGATTCAGAAAAAACGCGAATCATTTCGGGTGACGAAGTCACAGAGGTTGTTACAGGTAGCAGTGAAAAAGTAGCGTTGAGTGAGATGTTTGGTGCTGGCTCCGAGTCAGGTGCCAATATTATGAAAGAGTTCATGTCCGATTCGTTTTCAGCAATTTATGTACCTAACAATACTGTCGTTGATGTCCACATAGAGCAAGATATTCCAATCGATTACCATCCTGATGGCCGTAAAATTTCATATGGAGATGAATTTAATGCACATTTTAACTCGACTATGCGTCTCTAGTACTTTGTTGATTGCTGCGTCAGGCTGTTCGACCAGCAAAGAAACGATCATTCCAAAAAATGGTGTTCCCGTTCAAGATGTGTATTTTGATACGGTCAATGCAGAGGGGGAAATCAAACCTGTCGGCACAGAAAGTTATGTGCTCAAACGTCGTGCGACGATGCCAGAGCTTGATAAAAACCCTTACGTCGTTAGAAATACATTGTCGCCTGTCTATAAAAAGTTGGATAACCCAACGTTGTATATTTTCTCGTTTCCTTACTTGAGTGATAACGGTCGAGTACCAGTACCGGCTTATATCTCTGAGTTTAAGATGTTTGAACGTGACGAATATGCAATGCCGGGAGAATTAAATCTTGATATGGGAGGCAAGTAATGGGCATGTTAGATTGGCTAGGTTTAAATACCACGAATAGCAAAAGAGAGCATGAATCACGCAATGAATGTCATGCTCCAGATCGCTGGCAAATCGTTACTGATGCGACCATGAGAAAGCATTATCGACGTAATCCCCATTCTTTCGCTGATTTATTGTCGATAGGCGAGTACTTGCCTGACTCCCAAACTTATGAAATGCGCGATTTGCGAAGTCATGCAGTTGTGTTGGAAATCACATCGATTCCGACTGAGGGGCGTTCTGATGATGAATTGGTTGAACTGCGTGAAGCAGTGATCAACGCATTTTCTAATACGTTCTCGATGCCAACATTAACCCCTTTTATCATGCAGACTTATGCGTATAAAGAAGACAACTTAACCGAGTTCTTTAAAGAGACTGAATCATTTATTAGTCCTGATATAAGAGATACTGTTTATACGCAGAAATATCTAACAATGATGAAAAAACATATGAAAGGTATCAGCAAACCTGGCGGTATCTTTTATGATGAAATGGTCACGAAATCGCAATACCGCGGTCAACAAAAAAAAGTCAAGATCATCCTTTATCGTCATGTTTTAGCATCTGAAAAAAATGTAGATTCGGCTGAGGAAATCAATAACTTAACGAATAACTTTATCAGTCAAATACAATCGACAGGTGTTGTTGTTAACCGTGTTAATGGGGAAGCATTTCAAAGTTGGTTGTTATCGTGGTTCAATCCCAAACCAGCCATTACTAACGGCGATATCAGTCAACTACATGAATTAGCACAATACCCACAAGAAGATAAGAAACCGCTAAACTATTCCATCGCAGAGAATGTCGTTTACAGCCAACCAATATCTGATCCCGATGAAAAGTGTTGGTATTTTGACGGTGTGCCTCATCAATATATTCGCGTTGCGACCTTACAAAAGCAACCTTATGTTGGCCAAATTACAGGTGAAATAAGTAAAGGTGTTGGTAAAGCTTTGCAATCAACCGCCTTAATTGATTCTTTGCCCGATGGGGCGATGTGGCACCAAACCATCATCCTTTGTGATCAACGTGATGTAGATAACAAAATTGTGGGCTTAAAAGGGGTGGGTAAAAGTGAAACAGAAGAATCAATTGCTGCCGAACAAGCCATTGATAGCCTTATTGATTCACGTACTGTTGGCACACAACATTATCTCGCCTCGATGGGGATGTTTGTAAGAGCTGACATTACCGCCGAACCGTCAGAATATAAGGCAAGCCTGAAACGTAACCGTGACAAGGTCACGCAATTACTGCTATCGAATGGTTTAAGACCAATGACGATTGAATCCGATGCCGTACAGGTTGAAAGTTATATTCCGCACCTACCAATGAATTATGCCGTAAAAGATGATCCTTACGGTATCTACATGGGGTTGTACTTTGATGCAGACATTATCAATTTGCTGCCTATTTGGGGGCGTGAAGTCGGTACGGGGAACGCGGGCATGATCAACGCTAATCGCGGTGGTGAGCCTCAAACTTTTGATATGTTTGGTAAAGATAAGGTACGTTCGAGCCATGGTGTATTAATTGGACCGCAGGGCTCTGGTAAGTCCGCGACGTTGGTATCAATAGCAGAAGCTGTCATGGCTGTCTATCGTCCACGTTTAACCATTTTAGAAAAGGGTAATTCGTTTCGACTACTGGGTGACTACTTTAAACGTTATGGTTTAACGGTACAGCGCATTGCGCTGGGCTCAAAACGTCAACGTGCTTACTTTTGTCCTTATCTCGAATCGCACTTAATTTTTGATGAACGTTACAATGAGCAAGAAGTTGATTGGGATGAGCTCGATGAGTTTGATGATATAGACGAAGAAGAAAATGCAGAAGACGATGATGATAGCGCGAAACGTGAGCCACTTACTGAAATGCTAACGGCTACCATCATCATGGTCACTGGTGGTAATCCTGAACAAGCGAAACAATTAACTGAAACACATAAAGCGATGTTTAGCTCAGCAATTACGCTTGCAGCGGAACGGTCACAGAAATTACAGCAGCAAACAATAACATCAGATGTGTGTGATGCGTTAAGTGAAGTTATTGAGAATTCGCAAGTGCAGGAAAGCGTTAAAGCTGAAATGCGAAATTATCTAGAAGCACTCAACGGTTGGACCAAAGGTGATCGTGGTCGTCTATTCAATCAGCGAGGCAAAACGTTTGATGATGATGTGGATGTCACGATTTTGGATATTGGCCAATATGATGCTGAAGCAAAAGCTGCAGAGCTCAGTGTTATCTATATCGCGCTTTCGACTCACCTATTTAATATTGGTGAAAAGTATCAGAATTCAGGTCGCGATACTGTGTATTTACAAGATGAAACCCATGTCTTTACTGATAAACCACTGCTTGCGCCATACATGGCCACAGCGGTAAAACTGATGCGTAAAATCGGTCTAAAAGCGCTCTATGCCACCCAAAACGTGAGTGACTTTAAAAATGGTGCTGAAAAGATCCTTAAACTTGTTGAGTGGTGGATTTTACTGAATCCGTCAGAGGTCGAAGTAGAAGAAGCAGGGGTTTATCGCACGTTAAGCAACGCTCAAAAGAGTATGATTTTAAGCACAACAAAACAAAAAGCGGCCTATACCGAAGGGATCGTGATGGGAAATAAAAAAGTGGTAGGCGAAATGCTGACACGCTTTGTACCACCTTCCGAGCAGTTAGCACGTGCAATGACAGAGCCCGAAGAAAAGGCTGAGCGTAAGCAACTACGTGATCAATACGGCTTTAACGACGACATAGAAGCGTCTGAATTCATTGCTTACAAACTCGACGTTGCGAGGAATATTGTCAATAGAGATGATGATTCAGCGATCCGAGAAATTAAAGATCGAAACGCAAAATTACTTGCTTCTTTGGCTGATAAAAAGGCGGCGTAATGAATTCAGCATTATTACGAACTTTACTCTTTTCAGTGTCGGCATTTTCAACATCAGTCTATTCAGCGTCAACGATAGAAATCTTTGCGGCCAATGAGCTTTTGTCTGAACAAGGGCAGCAATATTTTGATATTGACGAACTCAAGCAAGCGACGAAAGCTAAAGTTGAAGTGTATAACGTTCAGGCATTGGAAAACGCAGAGCGTCGCGTTAGTCACGATTTACCTTCGGATCCAAAGGATGCAGAAAAGCTGGCACGTAAGCGTATGGCGAGTAAAGAGTACCGTGAGGATTTTCTAGCGATCGAAAAAGCAATTCCAGGTGTACTTAAAGTTGCAACCTATCAAATCGAAAAGATACCGGCTTATGTCTTTGATCATGAGTTCATTGTTTATGGTACAACGCCAATTGATGCGTTAAACCAGTATAAGAAATATAAAAGGACAAAACGGTGAAAAAAATCAAACTATCATTAATAGCTCTTTTTATTTCTAATCTGGCATTTGCTGAATCACCACCGCCACTTGATTCTGGTGTTGATGATAACGGTGTTCCAACAGCGCCTTCTGATTCAACACTTTCAATCTTTGAGTTATATCAAGACAGCATGGCCAACAGTTTCGCCTGTACCAATTATTCAGTTGATGGCATTTGTTACTGGTTGAAATGTACGTGGCTTGGATGCTCTGTAAAAACTTCAATGATAGTCAGTCACTATAATCCTGATGTGACGATAGAAGTCATTCAAACGGAAAATGAGTTACCTTTAAGTCCAGTTTCTGAGTTTTTTCATGACTTAGGAAAAAATATCACAGAGGCGATTATACCTGAATCGTCTGTGTTTGGTTTAGGCCAAGGATTGCGAAGTGCTGGCGGTGGTACGCGTAATAAAGGTGTTCCAAAACAATTCCATGATGCAATTGCGATGGGCAATCCAGCATTGCCATTATATGAGAGTACGGTCGGTAGCATCATGGGGACCGTTGGTTGGTGTGACAGTGATGTATCACCTTATCAACCATATTTTGTGTCAACGGGATCACCTGAGTGGCGTACTGGTTATCTGGAAGGTGTATTAGCATTGGTTGAGATGGCCAGCTTAACTAATGCTATTGGCGGAGGGTTATCAGGTTATCCTAAGTGGGGTGACTTATACCCACGTATTGGTACAGCTTATCAAGTTGATAATAGTAAAAGTGCAGGGACGGTTGCTAGTCGAGTCGCTAACATAATCTCGTCACCAAAGCTGTCTCTTCATATCTCCAAAAAATTACCAATGACGTCTGGATCTAATAGAACATTCAATATGTTACCCGGTCGAGAAATTAGACATAATGATAAAGAGACAGCCTATTTTCAGCAAAATTTCCCCAAAGATGGCGACAAAAAATGCCGAGTTTTCCCACAACAACAACTAAAACGCATTCATAGCGACAGTCAAAGTTATGTAGAGACTTTATGGCGGAGGTATCAATGTTGTGAACCGAAAGGACAAACATATTTAGGTGCTACCCATTTTTGATTTTTATTTGACCTCAAAAAAAAACTGCAAAATTGGTATTTAAAAAACTGCGATTATAGAGCAAATAATACTTGAGAAAGGATTTACTCATGTTCTTTAATCGCTCATATCAAAAACTCTCAATAGCTATCCTCGCAGCACTCACATCTACCTACACTCACTCTGACAACTTAGCACGAGAAAAACTTGACTTAGTGATCGGTGGCGCAGAATTACGACCATTATCAACGCCTGCTGGCGAGCTGAATTTCGGACTATCTAATTCGTTTGATGATTTTCTGAGATGTGGTGATGTAGATTTAGAAGATGTTATTAAAGCGTCTTTTAGTGATGCTAAAGGGCAAGTAAACCGTTTGCAATCGACCGTTGTAAGCGCTATTGCAGCAAATGCGAGTCTTACTAATGCTGCTGGCACGATTTTAAGACGAACATATCCAGATGAATACGACGCTGTTATTAATGGTATAGCTAATGTAAAAGCCGACTGGGGTACAACACTGACTCAATGTGGAAAAGCGCAAGAGTTGATGTGGGATACCGTGGTTGGTGGTGAAGGCAAAAAAGAAGCGCAAGGCTATGGGTGGGTCAACTTCAATGCGAACGCGAAAGCGGGTAACGCTATTTGGACGGAAGACTACACAAAAACAGTCGGTACGAACAGCGGTATTCCCGTTGGCTTAGAAGATAAAGGTGGGGCTGGGCAAAATCCTGTAAAAGTACCTGGTGACATCATCGAAACGTCCTATGGCTTATTCAATGCCAAATCAAATGATCCAGACTCTCTTGGTATGAAATTCTACTTCGCCAATAAAACAGAAGCCACCAAATTTGTTGAAGAACTGGTCGGTAAATCAGAGCTGAGGTTTTGTGATGATTGCGAATCAGATTTTTCAGCGGGTAAAGGAATTCGACCGAGCTTAATGAAAGAGAAAAAAAGAGTCAAAGAAGAGCTTAAAGATGTGGTTAACAACGATGCTCAATACTTAATCGACATGACTTTAGAAGACTATTACAGAATAAGCTACAACTCGAAAGTACCTATTAACTCCACCATCCTCAATTCGCTAAAAGCCCTACCTACCAATAGAAAAGAACGTTACATGGATAGCCTAAGTGAAGAAATTGCTGTGGCAAATGTTATGGAAAAAACCATTGTTGCTCGTCGATTAATTCAAACAGGAATGCGCGAAAAAACACTTAAAAATAGTGAAACTATTCGTAGTGCCAGTCAGGAGCTTTTAGATGCGCTCGACTTTGAAATTGACAATATTGAGCGGGAAATGAGGACAAGCGGTTTACTGAAAAACGGCACAACAAAAGCCTTACTAGAACACGAGCAAATTAACCGCAATAGTGGTTATTAGGAGCGAACATTATGTTTAAAAAAATTATCTTTTCGCTCCTTGCTGTCTTGATACTCATGTTTGTGGCGTCAAATGATACGGTTTATCAATTTGTTAGTGCGAATACGGGAGTGTTACAAATATTCCGATATGCGATTTTTGCTATCGGTCTACTTTGCATATTTTTTATGAAATCTTTTACACGTAGCCAAAAACTCATTATTTCGGTTATCTGTTGTGCGGTATTTGTGCTGAGTGAAATGCAGATCCATAAGGGAGGTGTAATGTGATAGCAACGGATTATTACCAACTCTATAGCATTGTGGTTGGCGCTTACATGAACACTAAGATGTGGCATGTATTAAGCCTACTTGGTTTGCCATTTCTTCCTTTTGCCTTAATGCTACTGAAAAATATTGGTCGAGCAATGGAGCAAGGGGAAGACGAAGGTAGCAAATCAGATTTACTGCTCGCTTACTCAACCGTCGATTTCATAAAAATGTTTTTAGTGGTTTTGTTCTTTTTAATCCCAATGGGCGCACCAATTTCACTGTCATCTACGACGGTTAAAGAACCACAATGTAATGTTCAGCCGTTAAGTTACATCCCTGATATGAAGCGTGCTGAAGAGCAGACCATGAATAACACTGTAGATATTGATAAGGTAAAGATATCAGGTGATACAGGGCCTGAAAAATCGTTATCACAGATAAACACCGATAATGCGGCAATGATCGGGAATATTTCACCACAACTGCCCATCATTCCAAAGCTAATCGTTAAGATGACCATAGGAGCGTCAACTGCTTTAACGGCGGCATTACCCTGCCCAACCAGTTTGGAAGCAGTTTCATTAGCGACTAAAGGAACGCCCTTAGATGATGTCAGTAAAGACATTCAGGATGTGGCCAAAACATTTGCAGAGCAATGTTATTTACCGAGTGTGAGACAGGCAAGTAATGACTTTAAGCGGACACCGACATCAATATCTGAAAAGTTTGATCCAACTGATAGCTTGTTCACCGCAACTAATACTTATTATGATAGGCAAACCATTTCTATTGATACCAAAAAGATTAATGAGTTAAAACGTATAGAACAAGGAACGGCTACGCCAAATCTATCTGCATTAACTCTCGACTCTTCCAATCATAATAACTATCAAATGACCTGTAATGACCTCTATAAAACAATGTCCTCTTCTATTATTAAAGAGCAAAGAACATTACATTCCCAAAGTCCTTATTACAAAAAAGTGATGTTAGAAGCTAGGAAGAAATTTGGTTTAACAGAAGCTCAAATTGATCAAGAAAGATTAAGAAATGTATTAAAAAGATCTGCGTTATTTAATGTACAGAAAAATGACCTAAAAGGACTAAGCCCAAATAGCGGATATGCTGATAAAGCTGGTAGTGATAGCTATATTTACGTCGGTACCTTACCCGTAAGTATGGATGGGGTAATATCGGGAGTAGCCGCAATCGGATCTGGTATATCGAGTGCAATCGGAGCGCCAGAGTCGCGTGCAATGAGAATGGTTGTACCGATGTATTTCCATGTAATTTTATTTTCTGTATTGACGTTAATGCCTGCCATTATCGTTACATCTGGTTACAACAGTAAAGCCATTGCTGGAATGATAGGAGGACTTATTGTTGGGGCTACAGCAAGCTTAGTCTCTGCTGTGAACGGTTTTTTAATCGAGCTATATGTTCGTATGGTTGAAGGGCAAGGATCATTCAGTCTTGATAATGTTGTTAATCAGTTGATGATAATTAATTTTTCTCAAAACCTTTCGACTATATTCCCTGTGATTTGGGCTGTGCTGTTTGGCTACATCGGATTTCAAGGGGCGGCATCATCTGGTGTAGCAATTGGTAGTGCAGGTGGAGTGGCGCAAAAAGGTATTAGTATGATCAAGGATGCAGGATCGAAAGGTATTAAAGGTGGAAAGGGTAAATAAAAGTAAATTATCTTTTATCTGAATATTAAGGTGGCTCTTATGACCACCTTAGTTTTCATCAGAATTATCGGAATATTTGTAACCTCCATTCCAGCCAATATGCCCATCTGGGGAATCATCAATTGTTGGCTTATTATCTTCTGATTCTTGTACAGCAGCATCTGCCGCGATAACAAATATACCCACTAATGCAGCAGATGCCGCTCCTATAGCAGTGACAATATATTTACCTACTTTACTGTTGATTATATTTAGAGAACTGTATTTAAAACACATGAGAATGTAGAAAGGGATAATTACGAACGGCAATAAATTCGGCGTCTCTTGCCATTCTCTTCTGAACTCATTAAAGAGAAGCGTATAGGAAATACTGACAATAGATATAATAACAATAGAAGTCAGAACAGAATACGAAATATAACTGACGTTACTATTTGAGACTTTGAGTCGGTACAAGTAGAGCGGAAGCGTCATAGCGAGGGCTGTGAGTATAATAGACCAGTGAAACCATGGCCATGAAATTTCAAACGACAATATTAAGAATGACGGAATCACAACGAGTGATGTACAAACAAAAAGCATTACTGAGAAGGTAATCTGTTGAATTCGCTGATTTAACACTGTGAGCTCCTTGTACAATTATTTTTAATTCGACAGCTTTTACAGTGACTCTGATTCGTTTCTGTCACCATCTTTCCTTGGTAAACCGCTTGGCATATTTCGTGATACTGTTTTATCTCACTAAACAGTGTAGCGCTAGATGATTTCACATCAACGGGAAAATTACCTAATCCTGTTGAAATCACTGCACGTTTTAGTTTGGGATATTTATTCCTCGCGCAAATAACAGAGGCTTTAACCTGTACAATATCGGATAATGTAGGCTCTCTCTTAGCCATTTTCCGCTCGGTTAGTATAAACCCTTTTTCATCTTCATAAATAAAGTCAGGTTTGGCGCATAGTTTATATTCATGATCGAGGAGTACATCTGCATTTTTATCATCAATATAAACTAACTCGGCATCTTTCAGTCCGAACTGATTATATCTAGCGAGTTTATTATCAATATATCGATAAACTATTTTATATAAGACAATAATAAAAATCGCGAGTGCTAATAAATCCATAATAACCCTAAAATTAGAAGTAGAATAACGATATATAGCCAAGCGCTGCGATTGCTTTTATTCGTCTTAGCTTGTTCTTTACGAGCAATATAATTTATTCGTTGATGATCTTTTTCACCCGCCTCACGAACCCATTGCGTTGAACGGCTAGTAACGGATGATTTCTGTTTTTGAAGATACAGACTGTGAGGACATTTAGCTGCCTCTCCCAAATCAGAAGCTCTAGTGTATCTACGCGTCATGATTTCCTCCTTTTTAAATACAATACCACTAAAAAAATTTACGCAACCCTTTACTTATATTTAAAACTTGCATTATATTGTAATTAGTTAAAGAAAAGCGCGATGGCGAATGTAAACGTGCGAGATAGACTGCCAAAACATCACTACAGGTAAAGCACAAAGCTAACTGATCTACAGAGTTATCTTTGTGCTTTTTTATTGCCACTAGGCAATATTATCGATAGACGGCATGTAACTATCGTCATTAGCTGCCAATTCCTACCTAGAAATTTCTACTTGCACACCTGTGCAGTCATCTCAAACGACACCACACTCTTCATGCACAACGCATGAAACCCTGCAATTTAATCATTGCAAATCTATATGCACCTGCATAATTCACTACCATCTAAAAAGGAGAAACACTATGAACGATCAAAATTTTATGAATTTTTTGATCACTTTGACAATCGCGATGCCCGTAACTTGGTTATTTATTGGTTGGTTTTTATTTTTTGGTCTGCCCAAATTAAACCAACAACTACTTAAAACACGAAATAAGTTTTAGAACACCACTTACTAATAATTGAAGGAATATTCAATGAATGAGCTTGTTGTAATAAGCCTTGTGTTTGTATGTTACGTAGTACCATTTGTCTTGTCTCGCGGTTTCTATAACTTAAAAGATAAGACAACGGAATTAAGAACCCTGCAAATGCAAATTAAAGAGAATGATCGTGATATTAATGATTCTGTTAATGATACGAACAGAACATTAATTAAAGTTCATAAGCCATAACTATAGGAGTTTTAATCAATAACACTCTTAACCTAAAACCTTAACACCACCTAACAGTTAATTCTGTTCATTCAAGGACACTACCATGGAAATTATTTCAACATTATTCGCAATTGCGATTCATAGCATAGCTATTTCATTATTAGTTTTTGGTGTTCACCGTCTTTATAAGAAGATCTTACAACGCTTAGATACTGGTATTGAAGTCGCTAAAGAGCAACTTCATGAGCAAAAACGTACTACAAAGTACGTGCGTAAGGTTGAAAGTAAAGTTGATAAATATGCAACTGAAGTTCGTTTGAGCAAACAGCGTCAAACCAACCTTGAACAGCCATACAATGACAATGTTGTGCCAATGACTCAAAGACGAACTGGTACTGACAACACACCTATCGATTTTAGTCAGATCAATAGTCAACGCGATAACGCTAATCAACAATCTGTACCTGATTACAACCGCGATTAACCACTAAAAATAAACCCAACCATTCTGGTTGGGTTTATTCCCATTCAAATGACCTCTGAAAGTTCATTGCCAGTAAGCCTATTACTGGCAATGAGTTTTTGCCCTCTAGGGTGAATATCGGTATTGGTTTTATATACCGACACTATGTCAGTGAAACCATTCCACCACTCGTTAAATACAACACCGGCTATTCAAGCCATATTTAGTTTTTAACCGAAACGGTTATTTCAAGGAGCTACCATGCAAAATTCACTATCAATGGACGGTGATATTCTCACCTGTCGAGTTATGAAGACAAACCTTAAGCAAGGTCAAAAAGGACCTTACGGTTCAATTAATATTGTTACGCAAAAGCGTAAGAACAATCCTGAATGGAGCCAACAGAACCAAAACGTTCAGAAATTCATTTGGGTAGACGAGTTCTACTGGATCAATGTTTCTGGCGGTGTAGCCAAGAAATTGGTGAATTATCAGCATGGGTTAAACCAAGGCGATGAGTTGATTCTCCGTATTGAAACGGGTCAATTTATGAAACAGGGCGACCAGTTTCCAACCCTCTCACTAAATGCGAAATCGGTGCTAATGCATATTGCCAAAGTTGAATTGGATACTTTGAAATCAACGTATCCAAGGCAGCAACAGCAGAATTATGGACATAATTCGCAACCTCAGCATCGCAGTCATGTGGCGCAACAAAATAACGGTCTGCCACCTCAACAATATCAACACGGTACGCCAACACAACAACCGCAACAGAGTTATCCCAACAATTGGAATGACCAACCAGCGTAAGGCACAACTACAACCACACAGATAAGCGGCTTAGCCGCTTTTTTTAAGGAAATTCACCAATGAATGAGAAAGAGTACCTGAAATCTCTTGGTCTTAAATCAATTGACGATGCTTATGAAGCGGTTAAGCAGCATTGTTTTACCACCATTGAAAATCCTACTAAGGGCGATGTGCAATTGGTTCTCGCGGCTTGTGTCGTGAACAACCTAGATCCACGCTTTAACGAGATTTACGCGGGTTACGACTCGTTTAATCAAGTCATTCCTGTGCTTAAGATTCGAGGTTGGGAGCGTCTAGCAGATCAATCTAATCGAATTAAGGGCATTGAGTTCATCTACAGCGATAATACGGTAAATGTACATGACTCTTTAAAAGGGTGTGAATGGGTCGAATGTCACGTGTATGTTGACAGTAATGATCACCCAATCACATCGCGAGTCTGGTTATTAGAGCGCCTCGATTTAGGCCATAGCTGGTTAACAATGCCAAACATGCGCTTAGAACAGTCAGCCTATACTGCGGCGGTTCGTCGTGCACTCGGCGTTCGCGGACTACATGATATTGATGAGACAACCCTCGCGGATGTTATGCAAATGGGTAAACCATCGATTGAAGATACAAGTGAAGACAAAGGCTTGGTACATTTAGTCACTGAAGAACCTGAGCCTGAAACACCAACGGTTGATCAAGAAGCTATCGATCGACTTAATGCCAAACTCCAAATGATGGAGCTTGAGCTACAAGCGATTGAACCTGAGACGGTTGAGTACTTTAACGCACGGGCAGAAATTGCCAAAGTTAAAGTGTCACTGACCACTTTGACGTGTAATAACGCGCCAAGACAGACAGCGCCAGATTTTTCTGAGCCTGAACCCGCGCCTTATCCAGAAGATGATGAGTTAAGTAATAACGATGCGCTGGCGGTAGAAGAACAAGCACCACCAAAAGCAAAAGTTATTCCCTACAAACCATCACAAAAAGATAAAAATCTGCTCAATCAATATTGCATGTATTTGCAATCATCTGGGCTAACAGCGATCGTTGATCGTGTGAATGATAGCCCTGAGCTAACAAAGCCAGGTCAACGCGAATGGCTGATTTCTCAGTTAACTGAAAAAGCTGCGGAGTTAAACGCTGCTTAAACGAATCCGACAATAGATTGTCACTACCACCACAAAAGCAACTCTTTATGAGTTGCTTTTCTTTTTATAGGAAACATGTATGAGCAAGATAAGCAAACAGCAACTTAAACTGCACGAACAGGCAATGAGTTTGGTGAGTCTACCAAGAGCTTTAAAAGCGAGCGAAAAAGAATTCGTATTGAAGAATTTTCGTGAAGAGTGCGTTTTAGAAATAAATAAGTGGGGGTGCTACGTGACTTCTGAAAGCGTAGCGTGGGAATTTGGCATCGATGTTACTGAGTGTCCAGAATACCCTGATCAACGTGAGAAAATTGTTGACCTCTGCGCTGGTATCGGCACCTTATCTTATCATCTCGCTGAAAGATTCGATCACATCGATCTAGTTTGCGTGGAGCGAAACGAAACGTTAGCTATGGTAGGCAAAAAAATATTGCCACAAGCGACTTGGATCGTGGGTAGCGTAACAGATGACGATGTTATCTCTCAGCTCATAGATTTGAAGATTCAAACAGCGATATCGAACCCGCCATTTGGCAACATACCAATGGTAAAAAAAATGAAAGATGCGGAGTATCAAGGTGCCGAAGCAGCGTATAGAGTGCTTGAAGTTGCAAAACGTGTTGCTCGTCGTGCGACATTTATATTACCGCACAACCTGCTTCCTTTTCGTTATTCATTTTGTCGCCAATTTGAGTATGTTGAAAACCAAACGTTTGAGAAATTTTCAAGCTGTACAGAAATCAAATTGAAAGTTGGCGTTCTTGACCTTTCGTTAGTTGATCCGAAACCGTTTAGAAATACCACCATACCAGTTGATGTTGTACACGTAAGCTGGCCAAACAAACCCACTAAGACACAAATCACGCAGCTAGATTTATTTGATGCAGCCTAACCAACCACCTAAATATAAGGAAAACATCATGAAATTTGCAATCATCAAAGCAAACAAGCAAGAATGGACATCTGAAGCTTTTGAAGCCATGGATGGTCAACCCTGTATCATCACCGGGAAAAGTGAAAAGGGGCTTTACACCTATTTAAAACCTAGTGAAGAAGCATTAGCAAAATCACCGTTTCATGTGGGTTTAAGTCTTGAGTCGAGTCATTTTGAAGAACAAGAGGCTCATTACCTTGACGTTAAAAATGAGCGTTGTCCTGATAATGTCAGTATGGCTATGGCCAAATTACGAAGACTAAAAAAAGGTGAATACCTTTTAGTTGATGCTTCCGACAACAATACATTACGTGATTTTCCGAAGTTTTGTGACGCTTTGAACTATCGTTTACATGCAGTGCATAGCGTACCATCACAACATACTTTTCTAATCGAGAAGTAAAATAAAGAGGCCATCAAACAGTAATCATGACTGTTTGGTGGCCAAATCAACTTTTTTAAGTACATTGATCTTGATAACAATTTTTTGCGTGTTATATTAAATGAAGAGGTTATTTAGATATACGTTTTTGCCTTATATCTAAATGATTTCACTACCTCTGGTAGTACATTGATAATTGGTCTGAAATTATCAGAGCTTCTAGCTTGACCATTTTCCAACTAGGACATCGCTCCTATCTCAATACTTTAGCTTAGCTAATTTCCTATCTGTGATTTTCATAAACCACTTTCTGGTTACCACACCATCACCACAAGCGCCCTTAACCAAGGGTAAACCACCAAGGAAACGCCTTACTTAAGGCAACTATTACATGCTGAAACCCAACATTGAAGGGTAAGCACGCTTTTTTCGGTATATATCCATACCAGTACCACTATCTGTCGTTAAATCTAACTACCACCACTACTTAGGAAATGCCAACTTTGGCTGACTTATCACTAAACCAGCGATGCTGTTAACGCCTATTTAGGCTGCTTCTGGTTCAAAGACCAGTAAACCCACCTGCCACTTACGAATTTTCGTAAGTGGCATTTTTTTTAAGGAACGTCATCAATGATGAATATAAATGACCTCAAAAACGGGGATAATTTAATCGTAAGTATCCGGCCAAATAACGCCGAATCTGCTTTGCGAAACAGTGAATGGCTCAATTCGATTGACGCTTCTGTTTCACTCAAAGCAACTTACTGTGTGATTGGCGGTACCACGTTTACAGCAATAAAAACTGTGAAAATCGATGTTGATCATGTGCTCGACATTACAGGTATTAAACCAATTACTAAATCACCAAATGTTTATCTGTCTTTGACTTCTGTAATTATCACTTCAGTCAATGGAATAAATACCAAGATAGATCATCATAATTTCCTTTATGGAAAAACCACCCAAGTCGCCTAATTAAATAGGCAAATCACCACAGAAATAAGGAACTACCATTATGGTATTTACAACAACGCAAGAAAATTTATTTGATTTAATCGATAAGCAAGAAGAGCTACTTGAAATCACACCACAAAAAGCGGCGGCACTTTATTTAAAAGTGACAATGACGAATGATCAAGATGAATTATTTGAAATTTTTAATGATGTATATAAAGAGGACTGTCAGCAACAATATAAGTTAAGTTTGAAAGAAAAAATAGCCTTGTTTTTTCATAAGCTAAGCTTTAAAACAAACAATGCAACGACTTGTTAAAATTCTAATCATGAATATTTTTTATAAGTATTTCTGATTCATTCCAAATCTTTTAATTGCACACATCAATAAGTGCTGCAATATAAAAAACCCTATGATTTCATAGGGTTTTACTTCATTGGTAAATTTTATCCCAGAGTTATCCAAAGAGGTTGGGGATAAAGTTTTCTTTATAAAGCTATAGCAAAGGAGATTACTCTTGACAGTAATTAGCTTTCCACCTCGAACTGAGGTTAATTCTGAACTATTAAAAGTAGTTAAAAATAATAGCGGGTATCATATTATTGATGATAATGAAAACGTTATTTCATCGCTCATTTTCGATAATGATTGCCGAAAAGAAAGTGGCTTGTCATTGTACTTTTCTTTATATGGCGAATTTATTTGTGATGAGAATAAATTAGATATAGAGAATGAACCTCTGATAATACAGAGGCTGATACAACTAACAAATGTTCACTCTTCTATATCATTTCCATTTTAATTGAATAAATAATATAAAACACTTCAATATTATTATTTTGCAATAAAATAAATACCACACCACACCACACCACACCACACCACAACATCTTAATTGATGTTCTTTTCAGGAAATTACCAATATGTATAATGAGAACGCATCATTATTTGGTGCAGACTATGCATCTGAAATTGCATGTCACCTTGTCGATGAGTGGAGTACTTGGCGCAATTGCACTGACGACTTAATTATCGATACCCCATATAGCTGTGGTTACACATTAAGAGATTATGTAGCTAATGCTGTGAATCAATATAAGGCAATGTTGTTATCGGATAAACCGGCAAGAATCATGTTGAGTGGAGGTAAAGATTCGACTGCTTGCGTGATTTTACTGATCATCGCTTTAATGGAGCTTAAAAGGGCGGGTCTATTAGGCAATGTGATACGTGGCAACGTGATCGCTTCAGCTAATACTCGCACAGAAAATCCTAAAGCTGCAAAAATACTGTTAAACGTCCATCGAGATTTACAGAAATTTATCAGCGAAAATGAGTTACCACTCACGCTGATACTTGCAGAGCCCAACACAACGCAAACCTTAATTGGTCGAGTTGTGACAGGGCGAGGGCTACCTAGCTATCCATCAAAGCCTGCTCAGTGCAGTGTTGAACGCAAGCAAACTCCCGTTCAAAGCGCCGTGATGAAGTTTCATCAAGCCAATAACATCAACGGCAAAAAAACCATTCTTGTGCTGGGATCAAGAGAGCGAGAGTCAGCTTCAAGACAAGCAAGTACTCGTCGTTTTGGTGCGACAAACACAGTCAAGCGATCAAGCAAGGGAAAATATGAGTTTTATCCTGTACTGCATTGGGGCGTAGACCAGATTTGGGACCTACTGAACAACAGTGGTACTACAAAAAAACTACCAAGCTTTTGTGCTAATTTCTTCGAGCTGGCTGAGTTTTATCGTGATGCTACGGGTGAATGTAACTACGTCCAAAAAGAGCAAGAAAAAGTAGCAGAACAGTGCAGCGCACGTACTGGCTGTTTTGATTGCTTGCGCGTGAGTGCCGATAAAAGCGCTGAGCAATTAGCTACGCTTGAAGAGTATAGCTACCTCAAACCACTACTGCGTATTCGCCAATTTTTATCTGATATAGAAAAAGATTGGTCAAGGCGTAACTTACTTGGCAGGTCGCAATATTCTGGGTTTAGTCGGTTACGTCCAGACGTCTTTGACTTTGATACATGCAAAACACTCTATGCCGCATTAATCACTGCTGATGTGGATGAAGAAGAGCGTGCATACCAAGTCGCTCTAAAAATAGAAAATGGCGAACTGCCTGATTCTGAAACCAACCGCCATTTGGCAAAACCGCAATTTCGTCATGTCACACCCAAAGATGTAATAACAGTTGAATGGCTGTGGTCCCTTCACACATTTAACGCTTCTACGCTCTTAGCTGTTCATATATACGACAGTATCTGGAAGGGCGAAGAAACATATACTGAGCGATTATTAAATCACACACCTGGTCAAAGCGTGAAAGTACCATCCACTCCACAACCACAAGGTTTTTATTTGTACTGTGGGGAGCGAAGTGATGACCCTAACGTTTACTTAACCGAAAATTGGTTTCCAACACAAAATGAGGAATGGTCAAGCTGTAACGGTTTCAACATCCTTGGACTAAGGGATATCTGCGGTGAATTTGCAGAAGTATCACGCCCTCAACGCGTTTATAAAAAACGCAAGAATGGGGAAGATTTTGACGATCTCATGTGTGATTTTAACGTAAGTGATTCATTTGAAGTTGACGAAGAACTTGCTAACGAAATAATGGCAATGCCAGATTGTTATCTTAATCATCAAGCATCGAGAGAACTGTATCTACCACAAACTGCTGCGATGAAATTCCTTAAAATAGGAGTGATTTCAATCGGCAAAGGTAAAGAGCCAATCTATCAGGCCATGGCGAAACGTGCTCAATATTATCAAGCACGTAACCTAACAGGGGGATTATCGTGGTCTGACATTGAGTCGGTTAAACAACGTGATGATCTACAACTACTGACGCCTGAGCAGTTTAAATCGCACCAATGCCGACTCGTTGAGTTGTATCAGCAATTATGCTGCATCAGCGTTGTGGCACTGAGCGATGAGCTTGTAAATGCGGCAAATCTTGAGATTTTTGATGTTAGCTTAACTGATCTCATTTATGTTTTTTATCAATCTGATATACCAACTTTAGGCGTATTTGATGCTAAAAAAGTGTATGAAGACCAATTATCTAGGGTAAAAAGTGCGGCCTTGAAGGTTAAGCTGAGTAACCCAAATCGTTATGTTGAAGACAAGCTAAAATTGCTCTTCAGCACGATCAGTCCAACCAGTGATTTTATTCCAGAAAATAAAATTTTAGAGAAAGGAGAAGCAGAACTAATTAAAGTTGGCCATAAAATAGTTGAACAACTGACTTTTAAATCCAAAGAAGCACAACCTTCAGTTAAAGCAACCGTGTTTATTACAGATGCAAAAGGTAGGAAATACGAGCAAACAGAACTGTTTTAAATAATGGCACCATATGGTGCCATTTTTATTTTCAAGTACGTTACTATCTAAAGTATTTATTTAGACGACACAATTTAGGTGCAGAGAAATGGCAGATCTGGATTTTACTAAACATTGGACCTCAGAACGAACCCGTAAGAAGCAAACCGCTCTTACAAAGCTGTCGAATGGCCTTGTCAAAACCGTACTCGATGATCCATTTACAAAAGATTTGTTTGAGCCTGAAGAGATAGAAGCGATGAAAGTGGCAGCACAGGCATTGAGTAAGGCGAAGCATAAGTTTGCCCACATCAAAGAGAAGAAAGCTCGTATTGAAAAACGTAAGGCTCAGGAGCTGAAAAACATCGAAAGACAAGCGAGAAAATATGCGATTGAGTTTTTAGATTCGCTGAATGGTAATCGTGACATTTTCACTCGTGAACAGCTTTGCTTGTGGGTAACAGTAGCACAATTCATTAGCTCTGTTTTAGAGCCAGAAAGTTGGGAATTAGATATCAATGATAATATCGAGAATCACTACTTAGAGAGTGATAACGTTCTGAGACAGCGAAATGTATGGACTATGAGAGACAAGGCTCAGAATGCGCTTGAAGGTTACTTTAAAAGAGCATGGCAGTTTTCGTTTGAAGATGATGCGTGGGTACAGAGAATATCAATCACAGAAGCAGTATCACAGCTGAAAGATCTAGTAAATCAGGATGAATATATCAAAAATGAAAAGCGCTATACTCATTTGATTGAATCATTAGAAGCCTATAATCGTGAAGTCGAAGCTATAAACCGCCGTAGAAATTTTAAGTCAATTTAAACGAGAATTTAGGATGTACGGAAAGCAATTAAAGATATACGGACACAAAACTACGATTCAGTTTCAATATATCTCTGTTGAAAAATCGTCACTGGAAACAATTCGTATAGAAGTAGCAACTAAAAATGGCGATAGCTATAACTACGCCGACAAGGTGACTATCCAGTTGAAGCGTGGTGAGTTGTACGAGTTTGTCGAATTTATTCTAAATTTTAACCTGACTTTTAAAACAGCCTCGCATGATGGTGTTTGCTTGTATGGCAACACTAATGATAATGGTGTGAAAAATTTAATTATGAATAAAGGGGAAAAGAAGTTAAGCCACAACTTAACGGTGAGTGAGCGTAAAGAAGTGGCATTGTTCGTCTCTGCTCGAGCTGCCAGTGAAGCAAGAATGAGCGTTACGGATTTGTTAAATGTATTGAAATTAACTCAGCGCTAACGTAGACAAAGCAACACGTCGTTCTTTTGTAATAAAGCTAGAAAATTCATCATGCGAAATATTATCAAGCGCATACAAGTGTTCTATTGAAGAAAAACTGCCACGTTTATTTTTAATTGCTTGATAAATGGCAATAGCACCAAGAGCCTTAATATCATTTGTATTCTGAATATTTAATTCTTTTAGATAATAACGTAATTCATCATCGATGAATTGCAAATTGCGAACGTCTTGCGTTTTTGCATTTGCATTCTGCAATTGCAGAGATGAATTATAAGCAGCAACGATCATATCTTTAGCCTTAGCATCTTCAATGTCTACTGCATAGAGTAATGAGTTATCATTATTGAACAAACGCTGACTATCAGTAAACAAATCTGATTCATTGGAAGAATGATAGATAACAAAGAAAGTTTCATTTTTAACCAGACCAATCATTGTATCTTTAAGCCGTAATGAAAAACCTCCGACACAGCTCACAGCTTTAATTTCATTTTTATCAACATTTAAGGCGGCGATAACTAATTTCATCGCTTTAACTAAAATTATATTCATGCATCAATCTCATTGCTAACTACACCTGTAGTGTTACACACATAGTATCTAGAATTTTGCGGTTTTTTCTTAGGTACCAAAAAAAAGATGTATCTTAAACTTATAGTTGAAAAAGCAATTTTCTAGCCAAAGTTTCATTTTTGAGAATATAGATCTTGTTATACCACTATTTTATTAAGGAACCAGTAGAAAATATCAAATAAGAGATTTGCTACCAAATATTAAGTTGAGAAACTAGGTTGCTTGTTGTACGGCGTGAAAGATTAGGAGACAAATCTAATATAAGAAGTCCCAGTAGATTTGATGTGAACTTGCATTATTGATAACCACGCTAGTTTTATCTCACCATTCAGTAATGCGATAGTTAAAAATGTTAAATCAAGAAATAGTCATCAATAAAGAGCTTAAAAAACTGGGCTTGTTGGGTATGCAGCACCAACTTGGAGGCAAGAAAATTGGCGGTTATATATACGTACACAAGAGTATCGTTAACCGTCATTTTAGAGCACCTTGCCTTGATACTTTTGACTATGATATTTGTCGCTACTCAGCAAAACAAAAAGATTTTGGTTGCTGTGAAATATCATTATTCAAATGTATTGATTGGGGAGTGCCAGAGCCAGTTGCAGAACGTCAAACTATCCTCAAAGTTAAAAATTTTGAGGTGGTTGATATTGTCGAGAAACAATGTCGGCCGTTAATTTATCATCACAAGTGGTTATTTGAATGCCCTTCAAATTCGAACATAGAAAAGCGGATCGAATCTAAAATACGGTCTGTCATAACGAAACAAGCCATAGGTCAAAATAAAAAAGTAAGCAGCCAGATCGGTCACAGGCGATTTTGGGAGAAATGGCTTAAGCAAAACAACATTAAGCTACAACAGAACGAGCAAGATTTAAGAGAACGCATCAATAGTAGCAATAAATAAACGTCACTCTATCGTTACTAAAACCGTCATAAGGGCGGTTTTATTTTATCTGTACCAAAATGCGACATGTGTATTTATCAGCAATTATCGGCAAGGCATACTAACTGAGTTGATCTTTAATCACCGCACTCACTCTCGCTACCACTTCAATATTTTCAGACAAAATGCCTTTGTGGTACTCACTTTCTGCGTACCACTTGCCTTTTTGTTGATGCAACTTGGCAAGAACGGTTTCTCCGTCTTTTCTCAGTAGCACAATAGCCTTATCTACTAAACGTGACGTAGGCTCTACCATAATTACATCATTCGTATTGATACCGGCTATCACTAAATCGCCAGGGGCGGTGATAGCTTTAACGGTTGGTCGCGGCTGCAAATGCTCAATGACGGTTTCGCCAATGGGTGCCTCTACATAGCCGTCAGTCGGTGGTCGAAACATGCCAATTACTCTATCATTCAGAGATTAAGGAAATAGAGATAGATTATGCCTTTTTTTGTTGGAAGAAAACGTTGTTATACAGCGCAAGAGCAAGCGCAATATCGCCAACGAGAGCAAGAGCAATAAGAGATTGCGGTAAAAGAGCAGATGCAGCATTGGATCGAGCGCAATTGGACGGACGGGGCGATAAAGCAGTTCTTATCACGCCATAAACCTCGTGTCACCAAAACCCGTTACGGCAGTAAGTCAGAATATCGCATGAGGTCGATACTCGCCGTTGAAGCCAAACTTGAATTTGTCGTATGGATGGAAAAACGGGTAGAGAAACAGCATAAGAACAGGAAAAATACTTGCTTTTATGTTAGTGTAAGTTGTTGATATTGTTGTACTTATTCGCTTGACATTGCATTTTGATGGAATTATATTGCTATTGTTAAATAAAGGTAAATACCGCGACCACATGCTAATTACAATTTTTTTAATGGCGGATGATGACTGTTAATAGAGACAGCGACGCAAGCACATCATTGGAGTTTTGGCGAAACTAGAATTTGTTGCATTAATGGAAAAACTGGTCGTAACTAAAAGGAAGAAAGCAGAACTTAGGGGCACAAAAAAACCTCGATTGGTGGTCGAGGTTTTTAAGGTGTTACTAGTAATACTGTGATGCGCACAGCTACCCTACAACTTCAATATAAAATAATTGATAGAGTAGTGCAAACACTTGGTATTAAAAAGCGGCGTATTATACGCAAATTTCAGCGTGGTAAAAGTCGGAAATAAATATAATTTTTAAGTTTAATCAATAGATTGAGTGTTTTAATTTTTGCCGATATAATCTTAGTCACAGTAGGATTGTGCGAAAATCTAAACTTATTAAGCCCTTTGGCTCTTTATTTTAGCCGTTTGGCTTTTGGTAAGTGATGAAGAAGATGTCTGTGATGTGAAGTAATCGCACACCGAATTCTTTGAATAAATGCTAGTGCAGCGAGTGGTGTCGGCACTACGCCCTAATCTTGAAGTTTAGGCGCATAGCTACCCTACTGTAGCAGGTAACTATTTGGCGAAAAACATGGGCGCAAATAGCGAGCCTAGTCTTCCTCAACCGAGAGGAATTGTGAATGTCTCCGTATCCTAAGTGGCGCGAAGAAATTGGCAAATTACTGTGTGGTGTGCTTGCGAAGGCCATTATCAGTAAGTTGTTCATGATGTTCTAATTTAAAGACGATAAAAGCCTCTTTCGAGTTCTATTAGAAAGAGGCTTTTTTTCATTTGCTCGTATGATTCATGAGGAAAATCAGTTGCAAAAACAGGTTCACTTTCAATTACACCCTGTTTAAGCCTATCTCAAAGTAGGGATATAAGAGTAGTGGAGATTGCTATGTCAACAGATACAATTCAGAAAGTAGCCTCAACACCATTATCGAGATTCGTTAGGCAAGCATCGTCAGGTGAAAAAAAGAAAATTTATCGTAAGATAATAAATGCTGCGACTGAAAAACAAAATATAACTATAGCGAAAGCTAAAGGTTTTAAATAAAAAAGGCTGCTTCGGTGGCTTTTTTATTGGTTAAATAGACCAATACTTCCAAACAATATTATTTTACTACTATGTGAGCTAATCTATCAGTACTAAGGATTTAAATCTAATCTTTGGTTGTGAGTTGACGGTTAGTCCACCCCGCGATTTCATATATCAGTTTAGTCGGATCTAAACGTCGAGAGACTGTTTGCTTAATCCTACGGAGCAACGGAGCCCATATTAACGGTACGTCAGATTTTAATGTGTCTGTTTGCTTTAAAACCGTATTCGGGCAAGTTAAGAACGCTGAATGCTTTTGCAATTGCTCCGTGACTTTGCTGGGTAACAATAAGACACTGGCAGTCATGCCGAAATAGACAAATAGGTCATGGGTGCCATCGATACGAAAAATGAGTAGTTGATCTAATTCCCCTTCAGCGAGGTTATCACCATAGTTAGATAACTCATCTAACATTGAATCGGCGAACATTGTGGCATCCGCAATATCTACTTTGTTAGAAATAAAATAGACTTGAATAGGTAAAATGGGTTGTTCGTCAGATGATATGATATTTAGAAAGGAGATAGGGCTAACTATTAATTCTTCCGCATCACTAAATCGTTTACAGAAGTGAAGACCCCAAATAGGCGCCATCCTCATGGCGTGGTCTAGGTCAAAATCGTTATCCAACCAATTAAGATACTCCGCAGGTTTGAAACCCAATTTGTCAGCGTAGTACGGCAGCATGATATTGAACTGAGTATAGAAAAGGTAATCTTGCTTAATATCCACATCGTTACTGATATGCCAGTATTGTGTCATTTTAATTATCCCAAATAAGCCATGACTCAAGTATAGAAAACTCTCGATGCTGGTAAATAAAGTATACATCTAGCCCCAATTGGAAACCCCATAGCTACGCTGTTAGGCTCGCTCTTTACTGACCTATTGCGCTCGCTGTCCGTTAATGGTGTGCTTGCTTTTTTTTCTTTTTTTTCTTTTTTTTTCTACTTTTTCTGGCGGCGGCTGAGTAGACCAACTGTGCGTGGTTTGAGGGGGAAAGAATTAAAGACGAACAGCGAATGAGGGGGGGATTGTGACGGCGGCGGTGAAGCGTAGAATTAGTAACCCGTATGGGGCTAGATGTATACTTTTTGTGCTATATTGTTATTATATTTATAACAGGTCGCCTCAAAGAAGAAGTGCACTTTTTTTCGTGTGGCCAAAAAAAAATAGGTCTCTATAAGTTTATGACTGATATTGAATCCCTCCGTGACAATGTCACGCAACTCTATACCAAGTTAAATGCTCTCGCGCATTTGCTCCGTACCAGTGATTTGATACATGGTTACGTGGCAAAGCTGCCTGTGGCCGATCGGACTGACGATGACAACCATGAACCGGTCAAAGCAATGATGGCTGAGCAAGAATTTTACAGTGACCAGGCAATGCAGGAAGCCATTAAAGCGATCTCGCCTCAAGAACATGTGATGGGGAAAAGTGGGCGCGCCGGTCGTCGTTGGGTCGGTATCGTCCATATCGATGATAACCCTGAAGTGATAGACGCGATATTGGAAGTCAATGCGCTCAAGCAGCAATTAAGTGATGATGTGCTATATGTCGATGACACCATCAAACGGACACCAAAAGCGCGTCGTGTGCTGTGGCGTAAAATCTTACCGCAAGGCGTTATACCGCTGACCGTGACACGCCAAATCGTGCTGGCCACGGACATAAAATCATTCAGTCTGCACTGGATGGATAAAGGTATCGCCTCTGAAAGTGTGAATGAAGTACAAGCCAATGCGATCATTGCTCATTATGCTGATTTGCGGGCGTTTCTTTTTGAAGAAGAGCGTGAGCGGTACGTGAACCGTAAAAAAGCCTTAATTGCTGAAGCTGCCACCAAAAACACACTACGCATTGTGCGGCCAATCAAACTGTATCCCTGTTATAAATTTAATCAACGTGTGCATCACGCGCATACGCCATTGCTGGTGGTGCAATCATCATCACTGATACGTTATCCAACGTTGAAACCCTATCGACTCGATAATGAGGCTGATACGCTGTTGTCACGCCGTTATGACCCCATTGCGCCAGAAGTGCATTTATACAGAGAGCGTTAATATTGAGCATCACTTGCATAATATCTATCTATTGCAAACTCATTTGTGGTTTATTAAGTTGATTAGCCACAAATCAGAGGGAAGAGTCGTATGTTATGAACAAAATAGATGTTTATCTTACTGAGTGCCCGCATGATTGCACAATCTTAAGTAAAGAAGAAATTCATAAAACTAAAGCGGTTTGGAATAAGAAAGGCGAGTCAAGACTTATGGACGCCTTATTTACCCTTGAACTCTTAAAAACCTAACAAACTACATCTTTTTGACTAGAAAGAGCATGTTGGTGGATTTAAAAGGAATTGCAGTTATGCCAAAGAAAGAGCAAGCCACAATCAACCTTCAAGATACAAACGATGATTTTAGTGATCTTGTTTTGTTTTGTTTTACTTTTTACCCAAACGGCGCGGATCTAACTAACTATAATAACGTTGAAATTAAAACCCAAGAAATTAAAAGACTTGCAAAAAAAAAGGTAAACGATTTACTGGGTGAAATTAATTGCACTTTAACGAATAAACCCACAATGTTCTTATTAGCCGCCGAAGTAGAAGAAATACGGAAACTACTTCTCGATACGCTAAATAATCCTCATAAAAGAGTCGCCAAAATTCCCGATTATTTAGAAAGTTATCACCTCGTTTTTCCAAGTCGCTATTACTTGGCTATTAGATTGAGCTCACTATCAACGACACAGAAAATGATACTGTTTTGATAACTTTTAGTCATTAGGATTACAGGCATTCTCTCTACGAAGACGGGATTAATGGACAAAGATTTGGCGCGTTTGAGGACTTAAACAAATCGGAATTAGACAAATGGTCTACTGATATCAACGCAGAACTAAAATCCGTTAATTATTTTGTTGAAGTTTATAACTTTGAGTAAGACAAAATATACAACACTACCTAAATTGAAAGCCGACACATAAGCGTAAATAAAGTAATGGTCTACACTTTGGAAATTGAAAGACTGGGTTATATTGATTTATGTTATGAGATTACGAAGGAGAAAAAACGATGCTATTTATTAACATTTATGCGGGATTAACACTGCTCATCGGCTTATTGGCTCTCAATGCACCAGCTCTAATCAAATGGTGTGATCAGAAATTAAACGAATACTCGCCAACAAAGGAAAAATAAAGAATCAGGTTCTTTATAACATAAGGCGATAGTAACAACTTGAAAATAAGTAGTGATAATTTTTAGCTACCACTTCTTTACAAGTAACAGGAATTAACATAGATTAAAAAGAGCTAGAGGTCTGCAATAGCTTTAAAACGGCCATTCCCCCAAAATCAGATGACTTAGGATAGATATACTATCCTAAGTCATTTTTTTTTACTCCATCGGAGTATCGATCGGTTTGATGTCTTTTTACAAACCAGCGTTATGCGAGACAAACTACAACGATATTTACTATGTTAAACATCCCACTTTCAAAGAACAGACACGCTGTTCTTACACAAATATTAGCGTTACGGCCAAACCATAACTTTCAGTGTAAAGATGGTTACTGTGGTAGTTGCGCAATAAAACTAATCTCTGGCGAAGTGACGTACTTTCAGACGCCACTTGCACACATTCCAGATAATCACATTTTGCCTTGCATCTGCACTGCAATAACGCCAGTCACCTTAGAATAGGAGCTCAAATGAACACCATTGAACAATGGTGTGTTGTAAACCCAATCAACTGTAATATTCAAGATAACGTCCCTCCCAAAGTGATAGAACAGTTTTTAAGTGCTAGAGACACCGACGATCTCGAACGCTGTCTTAAACTGTTTAATCCATACGAAACTGATAGAGAGTCATTAGATCAACAGTATTACCAAATGATCAATGATTTGCATCTAAGACCCACTCACAATCATTATCTCGAATTCCTCAAATACAAGGTTTGCAACCACCAGCCGATAGAAACATTAAATGTCGATGTTGCTATATCATTGCCATTTGAAGTACCAAGCGACGACCACACAGACAGTGCGCTTAACCAACTCTACGAACGCAATAAACCGCTAAAAATCATATCTTGGCCTGAAATGGCAGATCATATTGATTGTCGCATGACATTCACTGGCTACATCGATCTGGCTTATTGGCTACAGCAAAAAATTGTTCCTGACAGTATCTGGTTACCACATCAAAAGCCGTATTGGTTTGATGGCGAAACTGGTAATGCGTTTCACGGCAATGTGCCATACAGCCGTGATTTAGTATTCAGTTCAGGCATACACATCCAACGCCGCAATACGCAAAATTATCTCGATATCTCAAATGTGTTTGAGCTTAGCGATAAACATTATGAGACAGAGCTTAATTTATCTGCATCTGTAAAAAGACAAGAATTGTTTTTTAAGGAGGTAATGTGAAGTATTTTGATATTTATAACAAAGCGATTATCGATTCAAAAGCGAACACTGTTTACCAATTTAAAGCCGACAATAAAACATTCCAACGCATCATGAAGGACTCAAAGAGCAGCCCTAGTGATATCTCACAGAAAATATTGAGAGCCGTTACAGATTTTGCCCGTTACAAAGGCATCATCGATGATAACGAATCTATATCTATCTACTGATACCAATCACCACCACTAACAGCCATCGGCTGTTCATTTAAGGAAATGCCATGAAAACTTCATCTTTGCAAACAGATATGTTTGCAGATGCTCTGCTGTGCACCGAAAGTAAGGCTTCGGGCTTTGTAGAGCTTAATGACCAAAACGCCTCTTCCGATTTTAACGCTTTTACCGACGACGAGTCATTGCAGTGGCTGCCCGAGGAAGTCGAGAAATTACGTTATAAATTAGCAAAACAGTCTATCGGCATACTTGTAGATTCACGAGCTTCTGATGAAGAACGTGATGATGTTTTTATGTGGTTAAGACAAGACAATTTTTCTGAACCGTTTAGCTATTACAACTGCCTGTGGTCTGAAGGGATCAATCCTGTGATATTTCGTAATGAAGTATTTGATGGCATGTATAGAAAGCTAAGTGAGTTACGAAAAGATGCTGGTGGAGTACCAGACGATCTATTGAAAGACTATTTAGCGACATTTGACCGCAAAAAACACAAAGTAAAAGACGATTCTATTGAGTCAAATGCACTCAATGAACGCATAAAGTTACTTCAGAAAAAACGCGCAGGTTTAAAAGCTTTTGGTCAACGACTAATAAAGCTTACACCTCAGAGCTATACGTTATTGAAGTGGCTAGAACAGCGCAGTGTTGTTCGTAATCAACCAAATTTAAATCAATTAGAAGAGTTCGTTTATCGTTTTAAAGAACAAAGCCAATTTCCGAAAGAGATTGGTTAACAATGGTCTCTCCACAAAGTGGAGGGGCTTCTAAATGGCCATTGATTTATGACTATTTAGAAGCTTGCAATTTTAGAGTCGATTGTAGAGTTGAGCTAGACAGTACAGAGGGACATGACATATGACAATAGTACATCCGACAAATGGTGAAACATCATTGATTACCGGGTTACCTCTTTCGAGTGGCCAAATAGGTATTCAATTGGTCGACAAACAGGATCGGTTGGTGTCATGGCAAATGATTGACAAGCAGCATCAAGAGCTTCTTGCGAGTATTAATGAAAATAAAAGTACGATGTATAAGTTCATTAGTAGCGAACACACGTTGCAGAAAGCATGGTTTCAAAAGAATGCAGAGCTATTGCGTTCCATTAGAAATATCGTCGTACCGCTTTTATGGCTTAATCGTCCGAATTCAAAGCGTCGAAAAATACTGATCGATGATGCTTATCAATTAGACGTTCAGCAAATGAAGATTAATTTAGGATTCGATACGTTTATTACTGACATGAACAACGCAAAACCGCTTCAAAAATTAGGACTAAGAACGATGATTTTAGATCAGCCATTTAATCAACTGACGATTGATAAGCAGCACGTGATTATTGCTCGCACCGACAAAATAATTACTAATGATCCTGAAAAATTTTCGTCTTGGCATCGGATCTATCGAGTTGGAGTAGCCGCCTGATGCTTACTGTCAATATTGCTCAAGAAAATGGCGTGTATCAGCTAGCGAATGGCGTGTTTAATATTATGACGCGAAACAGTGTGCTAGCCGAATTAGCTGCAAGTTATTTATTTAATAATCACGGTATTAAAAAATACAGTATCGTTGATAACAATATTGATAATTCACCAAGCTTCATCAATGAAATACATAAATATTTCATTGATAGTCTTAAGCATTATCTACATACGAAAAATTTTCGAATTGCGAATATAAAAACAATAGCGAGCATTCAACTTTTAAGTGACACGGCTTGCCATATTTTGAGACTTAACGGCAATGGCGACTTCATTGTGGTCAATCAGTCACTACAATTGGTTTGCTGCAGTATATCGATATCTGAGGCGCAAGAATTCATGCATAGCGTTGGTATTGTTATACCTAAAACCGAGCAAACGTACACTCTTTACGATATTTCTGAACATTATACAAACTATTGTAGTTTCGAGTTAAAATAAGATAAGGTTTAAAGAATTGCTCTGCAATATCGGATTACAGGCTTAATAATCCGCAGTTAACGCTGAAGCCATACCACCACCTGATAATCAGAGGTACGCCGCATGAACAAATCTCAATTGCGATACGCGATTACCTCACATCTACGTCAAAGTTCAATCGTTCAGGTCGATATAAAACATTATGTCGAACTCGCGAATGATTTAATCGATGCTTCTCATGCAAAAAACATTAAACACGTATCTAGTGATTTAATGGCATACGCATCAAAATTAACTACTTGTGAGGTTAAAAAACAGAAATACCAGTTGGTCGCTCAATTATTGTTGGATATTCGCTTTAGACGTCCTACAGCACCATTTGAGCATCTAACAATTCACTGTCCAGAGTGCGGTGAAGAAACACAATATTCATACGCGTATTTCCGCTATGAATGTAAAAACTGCAAAACCCACGTCAGAGCGCACAAAGGTGATCATTGGCCGATGGGTTCACTTGTCAACTCAAAAGTTTCTTATTGCCGACGTTATGCTCATCATTTATTTGATGAATACTGGGTCGAGCATTACGGTTCACAAACTGCTGCTTATGAGCAGTTAGCAAACATAACAGGTGTACCGTTAACAGAGATCCATTTTGGTACGTTGATTAACAGCACGTTAGACGCGTATCGAATCAACCAGATCTTATCATCTCTAAAACCTCTTAAAGCGGCTTAAAGCCGTTTTAAAATTAACCACTCATGGGTTATTACTAATTCCCATGAGGGGATTGGTATGCTCATCTTTTAAGGAAATACCAATCATGACTACTGAATTTGTACCTCAACGTTACAAAAAAGGCGAAGCTCAACCAAACAATGATGCTGCGGTTGAGAAAGATCAAACTCAACCAACAAATACTGCTGCCGTTGAGAAAAATCAAACTCAACCAAGTAATAATGCTGTGGTTGATAAGCAAAAGAAACAACCGCAATCAACTGCTGCTGTTGCAGCACCTGTAACCGCAACACAGACTCCTGAAGAGGGGGCTGATGAACAGGTACAACCTAAACCACCAGCAAAACGCAACACCGCCAGTAAGTCTTCTTCCTCAACCAGTAAGTCTTCTGGTGATACCGCGAAGAAAAAAGCGGTAACTGTCACAAAGAAAGTATTTACTGTCCAACAGGCCAGTATTGCTCCTATGGTGTCACGTGTTGCGCAGGGCGTTAACAGCAAGAAATCGAAAAAGGTCATCGAAAATTGTTTATTAATGACAATTACAAAAGGTGGCACGATGAACCTTGTTGGCGCCGCAGCTGATATTGAAATTATCAGTCGCACCAAGGTAAATGTCGTAACCGGTATTACCAAAACGCTAAAACTAGCAGTACAAGCAGATCGTTTAAACAATCTGTTACGCTCATTTAACTCGAGTGATGAGTTAGAGTTTACTGTTAAGAAAAATCCGAAAGCTGGAGATGGCGGTTATCACATGACGCTCATTTTGAAGTGTGGACGGAGTCAGTATTCGTTAGCATTATTCGATCCTGACGCATACCCGTCAATCTCAATGAGCAAAGATGTGACAACATTTCAGATCGCGAATAACGACCTGCTATGGGGACTTCAACGCACACTAATCACTGCTGCGCATCAAGATGTTCGTTATTACCTCAATGGTGTTTATATGGAATTTTCACCAGAAAAAGATAATGATTCTCATCTGCGCTTAGTTGGTACAGACGGACACCGCTTAGGTACGTGTACCGTTGCGGCATCTTACTCTGATGAAAAACGTCCAGTAACAAGCTGTATCTTGCCGCGTACCAGCGCGGTAAAAATCAATGGACTGATTGGAACCGACGGCGATTGCCAGGTTCAAGTATCAAGTTCGTTGTTGCGTGTTGCGACACCATTTGTAGTAATTACATCGCGACTGATTGATGGTCGTTATCCTGATTGGCGTCGTGTTTGTCCTCAGCCTGAACAGGTTGAAGGTTACGAAAAATGCAGTATTGTGCGAAGCGACGCTAAACAGTTGATATCTCGTTGTTCACTTATGGTGAATGAGAAAACGACTGCGTTAAGTGTTAAATCAACAAAAGATAAGCACTTAGAAGTATCGGCTTCGAATGCTACAGATGAGAATGGCGTAGAGTTGATCTCTTATTCGTCAGACAATGAGATTGACCTTGAAATAGGTTTAAATGCAACTTATGTACAAGATGCGTTAAATCAATTTGATGGTTACTCAGACACGATTGAATTCTTTTTGCACAAAAGTGGCCAATCGCCACTGGTGATCAAACATGATGACAATCCAACACTCTCTTATGTTGTGATGCCTTTGCGCGTCTAACAACATTATAAAAACGTCGATAGCTCAGTGAGCTATCGGCGTTTTTTTTTAACTCAAAAAAAAAATAAGCAAAAAAGTTTTATTCACTGATAGATAATAGTGCTTTGTTAACAAGGAGTGTTCTCAATGAGATTGATTAAAAAGAGCCTCGCTATTGCCGTCGTTATCTTCAGTCCACAGATACATGCTAATCAATTACTTGATGAAGCCTTTGATGTGTACAGCAAGGCTAATTTACGCTTTTACATGGGCTTTGGTGTTTTTGTTGAGGCTTATAAATATCACTTGCAATTGGCAGACAAACCTTATTTAACGATTATCGACTATTCCAAACCTTCTAATGAACGCCGCTTTTTCCTGATCGATACAGAGAATGCAAGGTTGCTATACCGAACTTATGTCTCTCATGGAATTAATAGTGGCACGCTATACGCAACAGACTTTAGTAATAATATTAATAGTCGTAAAACTTCATTGGGTGCATTTAAAGTCGCGAATGCCTATCACGGTAAACACGGACTATCGTTGCGATTGGATGGTTACAGTACAACAAATTCAAATGCGCGCGAGAGAGCTATCGTACTTCATGGTGCTGACTACGCTGCACCCTCTGTCATTTCGAAAATTGGAATGCTGGGTAGGTCGTGGGGCTGTCCAGCTATACCGCGCCACTTAACAGAAACCGTTGTTAACTTGCTAAAAAACGGTGGCACTATTTACGCGCATTCTACGAGTAGTTAAGTTAAGGAGAACTCTAATGCAGCAACTATTTGAAAGCTACAAAACGACAATACAGGAATCTATTAAGCAGCTTAAAGATGACGACAACACGTTAATTCTTAATCTATATTCAAAAGACGAATGCAGTCTTTCTGGCATAGCTAATTATCTATCTAATTCTCCGAATTATACTTTTTTATCTTATTTCGATCCCGTCTCTGAACTAATCCCGAATAACGCCACGTACCTTATCGATGGTCTAGAGTTCAGTAATGAAACTCTACAAGATCTCAAATTTATTTTTTCGGCACAAATAGCCGTTGGTGGCATGATCGTTATCTTTTCCTTAAATAAGCTGGCGCTTATTGAATCATGGGGTGGGGCTAGTCTGCAATTAGATGAATTAGATCCAAAACTGTTCACTTAGAGGTTACGCTGTCACTGAATGAGTTGGTGAATATGGTTGAATTTTCAACCTTATAACGCTACAGTAATTTAAAACGCACCCTGCGTTCTATTGAGAATAGGCTTTACTTCTCACAGCTTAATCGCTGAAGCCATCCCTCCACAAAAGCAAATCTAAACACCAATCTAGGAAATACTCATGCATATTATCCCTTATTCACAGGGATCTGCGGAGTGGTTAGAATGGAAGTCAACCGTTGTCGGTGCCAGTGAACTAGCTATTTGTTTAGGGCTCAGTCCCTATCAAACAGCTAAGCAACTGTTTTACCATAAAACGGGGTTGACCCCCCCACCTGACCTCTCTCGCAATCCTCATATAATCCGTGGTAAAAAATTAGAACCACACGCAAGACTCACTACTGAAAATTACTTTTCAAAAAAACTCAATCAACACTGCTTATTGATGCCTGTCGTCGCTATTAGTGATGAGAAATCACTGATTGGCGCTAGCTTTGACGGTATCAATTTGTTGCCCGACCATCCGATGTTCAACATTCCTGTCGAACTCAAATGTCCTGGTCTAACGGTATGGAATGATATCCAACGACGTGGACGCTTATCTACGCACTACATCATGTATGCAATCCAAGTTCAGCAACAAATCTACGTTGCTGGCGCAAAAGAAGGCTATCTTGTTTTTTATTACCAGAAAAACATCAAAGTCTTTCATATTAAACGAGATGATCAGTTCCTTGGATATGCTATTCCAATCGCTGAAAACTTCATGCGAAATGTTTTGAAAATCACACCGCCTGCGGATGATACCGAACGTGATATTTTTTCGCCGACGGAAGATTCAGAAATCACTGCGTGGCAACAGTTACGTGATGACTATGAACAAAATGTGCAACAACTAAATGCTGCACCCAACGACACCACATTGCTACAGAAACGTAATCAACTCCGTGATAAAGCGGTGGAATTGTTAGGCTTATATCGTTGCGGTCAAATAGGTTCTTTTAGGATCTCACGCACACGGCCAACAAGTAAACCGAACCATCAAGAGCAATTAACTCAATTGCTTGATTACATCCACCAGCACAACATCAACATTCCAGAGGCCATTCTTAACACTGACAACTTCGTTAATACGACCGAATCACAGTTAAGAGTAACAACGAAAGCTAAGCCTCTTACGCAACCACAAATCCCCTCTAACCCAAATGTGATAAAGGGTTTTGAGATTGAATTTACACCCACCACCTAACAGCACTCATGCTGTTCTTTTAAAATAGGAAATCACTATGCTTACCAAACAAGTTGCGAACCTTTACGGTATTGATACTAAATCTGAGAAATTCTTGGCAGCCACAACGACCATTGATTTTGATGAGTTCGGTGCAGCTACCGAATATATGTGGGGCAACAAACTGTTTATTCCTAAACGTCCAGCTGTACCAATCAATATGGTTGAAATTGAATATTATTCATTTGAGCGTGAATTTTTCTCGTTCTTCTTTAATTTTTTAATGACACCAAACAACAGTTTCGCATGGCTCTATGGCCCAAGTGGGACTGGTAAATCATCGGGTCCTGCACAAATGTGCGCGCGGCTAAATTGGCCATTCTTTGAGTTCAATGCTTCAAAACGTACTGAGCGCATTGATCTGGAAGGTAGTTATATCCCAACACCTGATGGAATGGAGTTTTTCGAAGGTCAACTAACCAAAGCGATTACGCAAGGCGGCGTCTTGCTAATTAACGAACCGTCACTAATGGAAGCAAGTGAATTGGCTGGTCTTAATGATATTAAACCGGGCAAACCATTTTTCCTCGCGTCTAAAAATGCTGAGGTCATGGTGCATAAAAACTTTCGTTTAGTGCTTGCTGATAATACCAACGGGGGTGGCGATGGCACCATGTTTGGTTATGTTGGCACCAATCGCATGAACAGTGCGTTTTTAGACCGCTGCCGTGGTTTTGCATCGAAGTATATGCATGAGGCCGAAGAACACGACATGGTCATCAATAAACTGATTCATAATTACAACAAAGGTGAGTACCTAATTAGTCAAGAGACATTTGATAAATTCCTTGATGAGCTAACGACCATACTGCTACCGTTGATTGAGTTTGCAGGTGCAATTCGCACTGAAGCAGAATCTAACCAACTGAGCTTTCCACTGACGCCACGTACTGTTATCGATATTGCTGCAACCATGCTCCAATATCGCAGTGCTGAGCCACAAGAAAAGCTGCAACGAGCAATAAAGGAATGTTATCTGTGGCAATTTAGCCAAGATGAAAAAAACAAAATCAGCACAATGTTCAAAGTTAAATTCGGTATTGCACTGAATTTAGCAAAGGCGGCTTAAATGCTATGCTTTCAGATCACCGGTATCATTAATAAAGACCTGAATTCAATTCTTACTCAATTGAAATTCTCTGAGGGCGTAACAGTTAGTCAAGCTGGCGACTGTTTAATACTTGCAACAGAAAACCAACGTTTTACGTTTGGACCACCACTTAGTAAAGACAACCTGACGTTTGGTAATGCAAACGAGTTAATCAATATCAATATTGATGATCTCCGATTACTGCTCAGCCTGTTTTTACTCTCCAATGCTGCAGAAGTGAGTGATGATAATCGACACTTCTCTGCATCGACCTCCGACTACATTCGTTATTGTTCTTTATATTCACTACCAGTGTTTACTAATGAAGAACAGGACTTTTGTATTTACTAACTAAACCAGAAACCTACATCCCTTTGGGGGTGTGGGTTTTTACTACCACATCAACAGCCATGTGCTGTTCTTTTAAGGAAAACCAATGAATAAAACACTTAACAGTGCGCGTGAAAAATACGCCCAAAAACTTAAACAAAAAATGAGGAAATCAATTATTCATGCTATTGAAAAGCAGAAAATATTTGATGATGTTAACCAAGATCCTCACTTTAAAATTCAACTTGCGATCATCATGGATCGCATTGATGAATACCTAGAACACTACGATGCGGGTACTGAGTTCATTCTGGCAGCTAACAGCACTGAGATAGTGATCTATCCATTACGTGTTTGCGCTAATGTCTCTTTATTCGATAGACAATTTGCTGATGTCGATACGTTTTACCTTTTTAGTGTCTCTCTTGCAGAGCACCAAAATGTAATTAAGTTATCTAAAGCAGATGTGATTACACAATTATCGATGCTACCTATGTTGTCAGCGCAAATGACGTTATCACAACTAGAAAATGCAGTATCGAAAGTCATTAATCTTGGCGCATGGTCAACAGGCCACTTCGACAAAAAATTAATTGCTCATTTAGATGTTGATTCGTTGCACTGGCAACATTGGATCACGCAACTATCAACAGCTTCAATAGTAAATAAAGAGATAATTCGATATCTCAGAACTGCTATCGAAGTGAGAGCATATATTGAGTCGAATAATGCGTTTAAACAGCAAGGAGTTGATCGTGGAATTCGATAAGGAAACGTTAGCTATTGTTGTTTCAATCATTATTGCCGTAATGCCAGTCTTGATAAGGTATTTACGACGATATTTGAGTCAAGATTACCTTCGTTTAAAAAAAGATTTTCATGATGCCTTGGATACGATTGAGGCTCATCAACAATTAGAATCTATTTACAACGAAGCATTAAACGATGCAACGGGTAAGTCGTTTAAGCGACAAGCTCGCGCTAAAGCTGAAAATACGATTGGCCGAAAGGTGAACGAAAAGTTCTACCCATCACGGCTTAACCATTACAGGCAAAAATACTAAATGGGTAAGGTGCGTAGGAATACGTACCTTATCTTAAGGACTATCTATGGAATTGATTTTCGCACTATTGCTACTACTTTTTTCTATCGGTGTATTTTTATATCTCGACAGAAATATTTAAACAATGTGTTAAACACAAAACAATAAGTAAGATGTGCGGCGCTATTATAGCGTTGCGCATTTTTACTTGCTTATTTACTCAGCAATGTTTAAATTTATACTGTGCAGTGGCCTCTATGCACATCATCGGCCAAAACCCCAAATAAATTAGTAA
>NZ_PYNV01000024.1:0-58472 GCF_003026095.1 Photobacterium sp. GB-72
GCTGCCTCTAATTTAAATTCAGCACTAAATAATCGTCTTGTTCGTTTTGTCATGATGTCACCTATCCATGTTAAGAGGTGATGATATCACCTCTGAGTAGGTGGCCAAATTTAATGTACCACTACACTCATACCTCTATACCATGACATAGATAAAAACACTGTGCGCGCACTACAACTAACTTTATTACGGACTATATAAAGAAAATTAAAAACTATCATTCTATATTATAAATTTAAGTACTTTAAAGATGCTGCAAAGTATTAACCAATACATCGATTGATTGGCATCACAGATGTTTGAAACATTAACAATATCGCCCCATAAATATGGGGCGATACAACATTAAGATTAAATCTTACTTAAAACAGATAAGGATTAGCCTAACAAACTATATTTACTTATATGAACAGTTATGCGTCGAGCTTAACCGCTATAAAAGTTTCCATTCCTGAGTCTTTCAGAACAAAGTTCCAGTTATCAATAGCAGTTGCTTCATTGTCAACATTTTTAAAATCGAACTTTTGCGGATAATCTCTACTACGGCTCCAATAACCCATACCATGATCGAATAACAGTTTAATCTGTTTGCCATCTTTTAAATCGATTCGCATAATTCGACTATGTGACAGCTCCGGCTTACCAACAATGTCACCATACACCTCAATACCAAGAGTGCGTGATGAATTATGGATAAAATCTAGCACATCATTTGAATTTAAAAAGTTATGGCAAACAGATATCGACATTTTTTGCTTGTCATTACTCTTTTTCGGAGCAACAGTATTTATCTCTGAGACAAAATATCCATATCGTTTATTAAACGCAGCTAATATATAGTTAATGAGTACAACGTTAAGTGGACTCACTACATATTGATCACTATAGTGAATGGATTCGATATTATTATTTAGTTTTTCATCCAAAGATTGAATATTACTAACTAATAAATCAACGAAACTGTCACCGAATGAAGTGATACAGCCCTTCAATGTCGATACGTCACTTAAAATAAAGGCGTTTTCATTTAAAGTAGACGCTTGAGCAAGTGCTTCTAGGTTAAATTTACTCGCGTTTATCTTTAAATCTTTTGTAGCAGTTACCAAACAATACTTTTCACCACTTCCCCATTGCTCATTTGCTCCCAGTTGTCCCTGTTCATCGGTCGCATACCAATGTGACTTTGAATCAATTATTAAAGACATAACTGGCTGGCCATCAAAAGCCAGTTCTATTGGTGTACTCAATTGTTGAAAATTGATAATACCAACGGGCATAGAGCGCGCTATCTCCCAAGCAAGGTCAGAGTCTAACGAATCAGCGAGATCTATAGAAAAATATACGTTAACTGGAATCCCTTTAGTCGCTAAGGTAGTAATTTGTTCTCGAATATTCCACTCACCAAAGTTCCACTCTGACGAACTCAAAAATATATTTATCTGACTACAAGAGTGCCCTAATCTAGACAAGACTTGATTAGCACTACTCAGTTCAACTGCAGAAGAATCACCAAAGAAACGCCTTTCAGCAGAAAGAGCCAAGCCTTCAAGAACCTTGCTTTCTTCAAGCTGTTGAATTAAATAATTACGATTTAATATTTTTACATTATGTTGAGTATCGTAATCCAATAAACATGCATGGCAAGCCGTATCACAATTGTTAGGGCACTGTTTCAAATATTCCATCAGTCCTTTAAGAAGCGTTGAAAGAACTTCCGGTATCGAACTCGAAAAGCCTGCTCCCTGAGTCGCGGAGTCAAATATATATAAACTCACCACCTCTTCGAAAGACTCCGTTCTTTTTTTCTTTGTCACTACGCCTAATTCTTGAGTCGTAATACCTTTTACGTCTGAGTACATTTGTCTAAGAGCAACACCTAATGTATACAGTAAGGTCTCATCCATTATCCAATTACCAGAAACTGGATTCTTAAGTTGTAGCTCAAACATTGCAGTATTTTGGGGGTATCCCATGATGAACGGCATTGAAATTTCTTTCTCTGCCTTACTCACCTCACTCAGTTTTACTCCCCAGCCTTGAGTGACACCTTCACAATACAATTCCCCTTTAACTTTAAAACCTTGAAGTCGTTTATGAGTCTTCAATATTTTCGGTTCTTTAGATAACCTTACGTTACCCTTGGGTGTTTTTTCAACAGTCAAAGGCTCTGCTCGACCGCAACACCAACACAAAGCGTATCCACCGCCTTCCCCATCATTATAATGGAAAATAGAACCGTATTCGGATACACGGTAGCGTCCAACGCCTGAATTCGAAAGTGGCTGCCACTGTGAATCATTCAAAGTGACTTTAGGCTCTCTATATCCAGAATAGTTTGGTGATACATAGTTATTATGCAAAGGCTTATTAAAATCAACAACGAAGCCCGCTGGTACAATAAACTCACTCCATGTTAACCTATCACTGTCGCAATCAGTACAACGAATATTTGCTCGTTCAGAACTCACTGACTCAAAGCCAATGTTTCCGCAATGCTCACATTCCCATTGATACTCAATAAGCTGCTCTTGTTTAATATCATTTCCAGAGAATGGCATCTTCCAATTGAGTTGAAGACCTTGAGACTGGTAAACAGCACCATCACGAACAATTTCTGCCCCCGGAGCATATTCCCTAAGTGCAACTTCAAGACCTCGGCTTGGGTACGAAGTTCGATGTTGAGACTTACCATCATCCCTTGAATTATTTTCGCTACGATTGTCCGTAATTAACTGAACGACTCCGGTAGGAAAACCATAGCCAGGCAAATAACCCGTGTTGGCTAACTCAGCAAGTAAATAATCTCGTTCTAAGCGCTTGAGTTGCCTTTCTAACTTTCTCGAAGCGGGTGAAGTACTGTCACTTGTTGCTTCAATTTGCGAGCGTAAAGATTCGTACCTGCGCATCCATTTAGTATGTGAAGATCTTATCGCAATTAAAGCATTATCAATGAGGATACTATTTCGATGAACGGAAAAAATTGAATCGAATTTAAGACTTTCTAAACCAGCAAGTACACTCTCATCATCACGCGCCGAACCAGACAACCAATTTCTAAACGCATTGAATGGGCAAAGACCACCATCACCCAAGAAAAATGCACCAACCTGCATCTTCAAAAGGTTATTGGAACGGCTCTTCTCTACCTTCAAAAAACTTGCGAGTAAGAATGCATTAATATGGCGCTGAACAATAGTTCCACTATCTAGCGATACTTTTGGCACTCGAATCGGTGTCGCAAATGGCCATTTAGGCTCACTGAAAACACGCTCTCCATGCGGTGTGGCTTTACAGAAAGTAAGAGCCAAGGCTGTAGATTCTCTTCGTCGACCAGCTCGACCTGCACGTTGTAAATAGTTCGAAGTGCTCGGAGGAACATTATTCATTGCCACCATACTAAGAGAACCAATATCGACCCCCATTTCCATCGTGGTAGAACAACTGAGAACGTTTAGGTAATCTTTTTTAAACGCTTTTTCAAGACGTTTTAGTTTCTCTGGGCTTTGTTGAGCAGAATGTTCAGCCGCGCGAACTAAAGGCACACCAGCAACTACCCTATCATTAATATCAGACCAACGACCATGATCACGGTGAGTGTTCAAAACGGCTTCGTCAGCTAACCAACGTCTTATATCAGCAGGAGAACTATTGATTATTTCAACTTCAGGGTGACTAATATCCAATGGCTCATCACATCGAACATCATCCAATGTCGATGAGCCTGTTGTGTATGGAGATAAGCCTCTAAAGGTAGTATCTAGCCAACGGTTAGTAATTGGGCACAACCAAGCCTTTTCTATAGGTGCGAATTCAATTTTCTCATCAAACTTTAAGTTATACCCTGAGATTTCATTGCCAGTATTCATTTCTTGTCGCTCAGACAGCGTCAATAATTGAGTACGATTTGTTAGTAAGTGCCAAATAAAAGACAACACTGAGTTAAAAAGTTCTTTCTCATCCTTTGCAATACGGCCTGAACCAAGCTCTAATAGTCGAACCAAACGGTGCTGCAGACCGTTATTAACTACAGGGAATCTAAATAGCGCTCTTTTCTCAAACTCATCCTTGTATTCGTAGTTAGACTCTTTGAGTAATCTTGGGTTAATCTTCGCTCCCATCCAATTGATGACACTCCTATCTATATCAACGAGCGTATTTTCTCGGATATAGAAGTCCATACAAATTTTCAAATAGTTCTTGAGATCTTCAATAGTAAACCCCAAGCTTCGCCACTCTGAAGAGTTCATATCTTCTTCAGAAAGGTTAGCGATTGTTGGATAATGAAGGCTGATTAACCCCATAGATTCCAAGTTATTAGCATTCTTACCACGCCTAGAAAACTCTCGTTTTAGGAATAGATCTGCAAGGTTTTCAGCATCACTCAACAAACCAGAGCGTTTGCGGTACTCCCCAGGAATACGCTCATCATATTTTTCAAGAGCTTTTCCCTCTAACGAATCTAATTCAGCACCAGAGAGCAATTGTATCTCTGGTAAGGCGCTAAGACGCTCTTTTAATTCAGTCCAACTCACTTTTGGGGAAGGTATTTTGTCCAACTGTACAAGATAGTTTTGTTCCATCGGAGCAATAACCACCTCAGGAATACCATTGTCTCGCATTACTTTAATCGATGTTTGCAAGTTTTTTACATCTTCAGGAAGGTCCAGTTCGCCAGACTCTAGAATCGCATTTTTGTAAACCTCACTTCGGGTCCAATTACGCTCTGAATCCAATTGCATCTTCGCAGAAAATCGAGCGGTTCCTTGGCGGCTATCGGTAAAGGTAATTAAACGTTTCCCTTTAAGATCATCACGATTATCACCTGGTATGTGGCGTAACATCGCTGGCACCAATGACCCCATTAAAAAAGGAGAGCCTAACAAAGCTCGCTTGAATTGAGTATTCGGTACATTTTCTACGCCATGGCAGTATGCGCAGCGCAAGCCGTCATCTCGATCATTTTGGTTATAGAAAATATCAAGGTAGCCAGATTCGAAACCTTCAGATATGCGGTTAGTTTTCGGGTCGATGCTTACGTGAGTACAGCCTAGTTGATCATGTGCATTCCCGAGAGCATCCTCTCTTGCAAAGATCTGAACATTTGCCTCAAACTCAGTATCGATACTTTCTTCAGACAACTGATCATAATCATCAATTTCATCGACATAATCGTCAAGCAGATCAGTTTCTCTTGGTTCCAACAGCTTTATACCACCCTTTGCTGTTGTCTTTGCCGCAGCAAGGCTTGGTGTTCCACAATCTTTACAATGAGTTAGCTCAAAAACAGGAGCTCCGCACTCTCCTTCACAATGTGTTCGCTCACTTGTAAAAACCATGCCAAACTTCCAACCATCTTGAAGCTCAGTATTGGCTTTATTACAACAGTTTGGATTAGAGCAAGCCCAAAGACCTCTTTGGGAGCGGTGAAAAATATGAGCTCTCACAGGCAAGAACGCTTGTTGACTATCATCTCCTAGAGGATAAGCAGTTACTGCCAAATCAATAATCTCTAAAGCTTTTTCTAACTCTACATGAGATATACATTCCGATTTACTCAGCTCAAGAATCTTAGCAATCTCTTCGAGTGTATGTGGTTCTCGAGTTAGGAGGTTGCGCATTTCACGAAAAACAAGAAAACTACTCATATAGTCGAAAAGGTCACCCGAGCTCATGTCTTTAGCTTTTTTAAAGCTAAAAGAAGATTCAACCCCTGTTGAGTTAATTTTGGGTACAGAACGATGGCCATTAACCACTTCGACTTGCTCGGGCAATACCCCTGCAACCTTGGCTAAAAACCTTTGAAGATCTCTGTTTGTCTCTTCTTGTTTGTTTTTATCACCAATAGTTGCAGAAGTTGCTACAAAACGAACATCTTTAGGCTCAACATTGTAGGCATGCATAACCCTACGCAGCAGCAGTGCTATCTCTGCGGCTTGAGAACCAACATACGTATGCGCTTCATCCAACACAATCCACTTTAACTTTCCTTGTGACTTGGCAAGAATATCTTCATCCTGCTGACGAATAAGCATATATTCAAGCATTGTCGCGTTAGTTACGAGGATCGGTGGCGGAGAAGACCAAATTTCTTTTCTATTGGTAACCAATTCAGGAGCTGTATTCTTACTGAAGCTCGCATTGGAAATAGCTTTAGATGGGGCTTGAGTCGGCGTTTCACCATTATAAAGAGCAAACCTAACCTTACCTTCAAAGCCACGTGTCCATGCACTCAAGCGCTCTTTCTGCGAATTGATCAGAGCATTAAGAGGATAGAGGAATATCGCCTGTGTTCCCTCAAGTGGTTCTGCACTTCGGTTAGATTGCTTCGCTAAGTCATTCAACAATGGAACGAGAAAACATTCGGTTTTACCTGAACCAGTCCCAGAAGTAACAACCACTGATTTGACTTTCTCAGCAGATAAGTAGTCCCAGGCTTCTAGTTGATGCTTATATGGTGGTCTATCCAAAGGCCAAGTGTAGTCCTCTTGTATGTCCTCAGCCCAACGCTCTTCATTAATTCCTTTAAGACGGTATTTCTCTTTTTCTTCAGGAGAGTCCGGGAAAGGCATTGGCGGTTGCGACAGGTTATTAACGAAAGTTTGCTCTAACTTACCTTGAGTGACTAGCCCGTTAAGATCATTTTCACTGCCTTCTGAAGACCAGCCAAAAGTAGCCTCAAAAACAGGTTGAGCGAAAAAGTCATTACCCTTTCCATATTTGACTTGAAACTCACTTTGTAAAAACTTTCGTAAAGGCGCAGATTTCAACTGAAGTCGGTTAATCACTGCCTGTGACGTAACAGAGGAAAGGTCTTTATATAGAGACTTAAAATTAATTGCTTTTGTAGACATTATTACAACCTATTGCGCTCGTAATTTAACTGCAGATTTTAGTGCAATCGCCATCGATTCTTGTATCCATTCTCGGTCAAACTGAGACAGACGGTTTAAAGCGAAGTTAATCAACCTCAACTCTTCTTCATTAATGTCAGCAGCTGGATAGACACCTGCATTATGAAGGGCAACTTTAACCGGCAGCTCCAATGGAATAGCCAGTCGCGTTGCTTTCGTTTTTTCTACAGAATAATGCTGAGTAAATCCTTTAAGTTCAGCATCCAAAAGGCCTCTCGATAATCTTGTATCAAGAAGTTCTTTTAGCCGAATGTCATTATGTTTGTTTTGAATTTGGGTCAGAAGCTTGCCTTCTTGACGCCTAAAATACTCAGATTTTTGCTTATGAAAATCAGCAATATAAGACGGCAGTTCTTCTGAGGCATAAATTGGTATATCCATCCAACTTGGTTTTATGTCGTATAAAACAAACAGTGATGTATCAACAACGGCTGCAAAATAACTACCTTTGTCAGACAAGTTTTGAAGGCAACTTTTCAACATAGTTTTTTGAATTTTTTCAAACTGATCATCAGGTAGTTGCTCCCTCATCATCAATAGAGATTCCATTGTGCTTTTAGTCGTTAGCCCGATAGCATCAATCCATTGATTTAGAGGGACACTCAACCATTCAAATGGCATATCGAGTGATATTAACCAAACCGATTCAAACTCTTCTAGATTTTCTTGTTTTAGTAACAATGAAGCAAACACGTTTGGATTCGCGGCAAGACGCCTGAAAATATGGAACGTCGTTGGATTTGCAATTGAAAGCTGTTTAACGAATGACTGCACGGTATGCCAATCATTGTGTTGAAGGTCAAACATCAACTCTCCCAAAGCAGCATCCATTTCTGAATAATCAAAGCTCCTTGTCTCAGGGTTGAAGAGTAGATCTCTGATAGATAATTGTAAGCGTGAATAATTGTATTCTTGAATTCCAGTTTCATTCTGAGCGACTAGTACCGCCCTTGGTTGAATCTTTCGATCATTCTTTGCATACACGAACCATGGTCCAGGTTCATTTATCTCTGGCATTGAAAAAAACAACTCTCCTCGTTCTCCTAAGGATTTAACCAGTGGCGTATGCTCACGTGACAGGTCCCATATAGGTGCAGTATAGAGCTGTATTGATTCTGGGTTACGATGATCATGAGCACCATAAATGCGGAGCATAGAGCGATCACCTTTCAAAGAAGCTACAGGATACTTGAACTGTTCGATTGCAGGTACACGTGAATCCAGAAGCTCTCTTCCGGAGTAGAATCTAAATAAAACACGATCACGAGTATCATCAGACTGTGTAAATAGCGCCTGTGCCATACGTGCTAATTCGCCACTTCCTAACGTTACCTTTGATTCAGGGATTTGAATGATATCCGTAACACTTGCTTTAATAGTTTTGTGTTGTATTAGTGCAGCAGACACGCTGATCGAGCTCGACTCTTGACCTAGTTTTACTTTTAAACTACTAGCGTAAAGGTCATCCAAAGCGATCTTACTCCTCCTAGCATTAAGCGTATTACCCTTACTACCGAGCAAGCATACGCCAGATTGCATCGAATCAAATTCAAACGTCAGTGTATTCTTAATGGAGTTGTTCCAACCTAACACAGGGTGAAATGAGTCAGGCATGCTCGCTGGAAGCTGAACTTCAGCAAGGAATATATTATCTATAACCTCGACATCTCTTAACCAGTTTTTTTCACTCTCCACGAAGCCAAGATCGGTATTTTTGAAACCCAAAACTTTTAGCTCAATTTCACCTTTACCATAATGAATCACATTAAAATCAGATGATGCAGGCAAAATCGCGCATTTCATTTGCCACATTACCTGGCCAGCGTTAAACCAAATAACCGAACCAAGACCATAAGAGAATGCATCTGAACTTAATGGCAACAGAGAATCAGAATCAATACTTTTCCAGTACAACTGGGTACTCGGAATAAGTTGAGACTTATTAATACCGAATCTCATCATTCCTGTAGGTTTACCCTCGAATACATATTGGTGCGAGATTGCCTCGTGATTTCGCACTCCCTCCAACCAACACGTAACATCTTGGGCTTCCTCAGCGCCAGTTTCTACTTCAATGAAACCATAATCTAGTTGGACTTTTGCCTTGCCAACAACGCGGAAAACATCTCGCTCTAAACTCGGAATACTTCCAACTTTTTCAACTTTTGATCGAGAAGTTGCAGGTTCAACTGAACCGGCGTGAACAATTAGTGCTGAGGCTTGTTTTACATGAACATTACCTTGACCAAGATATTGAGACTTTTCACCTTCAGCAGAAAAAATCCAAGGTAGAGCTTTATTTAGTTCTTCACCTCGGTAGTACGTATCGCTATTAAATTTTCGGCCATCACTCCAAAGCTCATAACCAATATTACTCGCAGCATCAATATTATAAAAATGAGCAAACTTGGTTATGACTTGCCATCTTTGATTGGCGTAACCTTTTAGATTAAAAGATGCTGTTCTTGCACGTTCTCCCGTAGTAGTTTGTGTATATAAATCAAAAAACTTAGGTAAATTTTCAAAAGCCAGTACACGAGATAAATCTTGAGGGTGAATAGTATGGTTAACATAAGTTTCTGCGACTAAGTCCCAATTCCCCATATATTCTCGTAAATAACGCTTAATTCTAACTGGGTTCTGTTCACGGCGAATAATTGCTGACGTTTTACGAACCAAACGACCAATTAATTCATAAGCCTCTTCATCACAAAGCAAAAATGGGAGTTCATCCCTCCACTTTGGATGTCGAACATTTAATGCAATTACAGGATCAGACTCCCCGTGTAAATGGTAGCTATCTCTATATTCCATTAGTTTTGTAATTAAAACCGTAGCTAACCTTGCGAAAGGAGGCTGCTTTAGCGTTTCTGGCAGAAGCTCAAGTTGCTGCTGTGCAATATCGCTGATTTCAGAAGTGTGGTAAAACAACGCATACTGGGAAATAACCTTGTCCAAATATTCTGGTACGGGCCCACTAGTTAATCCAACTAGGCCAGACCGGGGGAATCCACCTTGACAATATAAGGTTGCAAAATATTGATTTGCAGAAGATGTAGAATAAAGATCAATACCCCAATATTTTAGTCCCGCTTTTACTGAGTCATAAATATAAGTGTTCAACTTATTGTTATGCAATATTTCGATGCTACGAAGAACAACAGGCCATCGCTCCTTTCCACCCGTAAAGTTTCTTTGAATCCATGTAGCTAAATAAAGCGTGAATATTTGATCAAACTTTTTACCACTACCAGTACAAGAGTAGTGATTAAATATAACTGAAGGTTCTTTCGCTCTGAAAAGTGACTTTAACAGCTTATTCATTTGAAGCAATTCTTCATCAGTAACCTTTAACGACCATAAAGGCATTCCATCTGTTGGCCTAGGTCTTACAGATTCAAACTGGTTAAACCATGTTTGCATTGAAATCACTGGATTTTGAAAATTCTCAATTATCATTTTGATTACTTTTCTTTATTTTGAACTATTACTCAACTTCAGAAGAAGTGAACACTTCAGTCATACTCTTGCTTTCCAGATTATGTAAAGCTTATTACAATTTCAAAATATTTAATTTCGTAAGAAAACATTTGGTAAAATGTATGCTTATGATGATACTTAAAGATAAATATAAGAGTATTAACGTTTGGTCTTGCTTAAAAATCATTAAGCAATAATGATATCCACTCATATTTATAAAATCCTTGACCTGAATAACAAAATAAAAATTGTTTTTCTCTTATCTATCGCATTTTTGTATATGAATATTAATAAGTTACATAAATAAAACTAAAGCCAAAAAACTTCAATACTTCAATACTTCAAAAACTGTGGCTTAAACGTTAGATTAAAAACTAAAATGATTTAGCTATTATTAGAATTTATAAAACTCCAAAAACTCATTAAGCTCAGTGTCACTGGCGACTTTGATGCGAATGGCTGCCTGTCCTTTTCCCAGACCAGGAACAGGGTATGTATTGCTATGTCGTCCCTTATCTTCTGAATAAACCTGCTTTTCCGCTTTAAGATCACTCATGATGTCATCATTAAATGGTACCCATACCCATGCAAACTCATTATGCGATGGACTATCCGTTTGAACAGCAAGTCCAAAGCCTAAAGTAATCGTCCAAGAAACTAATTTTTTAGTTTCACGTGTTGGCTCGCCAATCAACGTCGTTAAACGGTCAATCAATGCATTTTTCATGTATCACCTCGTTAATAAGTAAAGACATGAAATAGATTAGATTAAATCGTCATAGATATATTTTCGTAAGCTTACAAACTTAACATTTGATGTATTACTCACAATCACAAACATCTAAAAAGAATATAACTATTAGAACTTTCTCAAAGCATGAAAGAAAAAACCTAAAACGATTTCCTCTCGTTAAGTTAAATTAAAACACTAACAGCTAAAGATAATGTGTAATAACGTTGTTCAGTACCTTCAGATAATGATTTTATTTCTAGTTTATCAGCAGCTGGCGAGGGTAATTCTTTCCTAAGCTTACTATTTATGTTGGAACAAATCGGCTGTATAAATCCTTTTTCCATGCCTTTTAATGTGCTGTGTTCCCCTTCTTTAAAATCTTCTGGGGTGGTGTTAAAAGTATTATACACTCGAGGATCAGAAGCGATTGAGCAATAGCTATCTAAAAAGCCAATACTGTGCGTGATATCATCTTCAAAATAACGATCAACAACCAAGCCATCAGTACCTTTTTTCATCAACCATATATAAAAAGCGAGCTCTTTTGCGGTGAGTTTTATATCGACACCTAATACAGAGATTAGCTTGGCTGAAATATTAATCATAACCTGCAGTTCTCCGTCATGAGTTGCATTAAGCATACCCACAGTTTGACTAAATGATAAATTCGACATAGATGCTAACAAACTTGGTTCAACGAATGAGCGCATCCTAACAAAAGGGATTTCAGCCAAAGTCACCGTTGCCTGGCTAAGATCCACTTCACCTTGTTCATTCTTTCCAGTTACCCACTTTGTCTGTTTGGTCGGAAACCAGAAATCACGTACAAATTCATAATGATCATCCACGAACACATGACTCAGAGTATCTTGCTCACGCCCAAACATCGACATGGCATAACCGAAATAAAATGCCATAGTCTTTCGCCCACCAGCCAGAGAGGCATGAATACTCACATTTTGATTTTGTGATAATTCATAGACTTTACGCGTTATAAAATTCGCCATTGAAGTTTGATCTTTAATCGACTTAGCATCATCAATATACTCGCCATGTTCATCTTCAATCAGCCAGATATGACTTTCATCAAATTTGAAATCTGGCAGTTGGTATTCATCTCTGAGTGCCTGTAAATGGCCATCTCGAAACAAGCCATTAGTCAACGTATTCAGGCTACTTTGAGTTGTAATGACGTATATTTCCTCAGGAAATGGTCGCCCACTTTGATGAAGGGCAAACAAGGTTTCAGTGAGAACTTGCGGGCTCTCACCCGTTGTCGATAAAAGAATGTTTTTCATAAGACTGCCTAAAACAAAGTTTTAGGCAGTTTAAAGGTATTTTTTATTAGGCACCATGACCAGTAACACAGTTAGTCATTTAATGAACATTTAATGCTCTTATTCCTATGTTTATGCATTTTTTAATAGGATATTCGGAAACGATTTGCCGTTTCAATCGCTTCTTTGTGCCCTTTAGATGCTGACTTACCTATCCAATCCTGACCATACTGTCTTGTTTTTAAATCACTTTTATTTCCAAGCAACATGGACCGCCCTAATTGCCACATAGCCTCGGAGTTACCTTGATTCGCCGCTTTTTTTATAAAAAAGTCATAATCTTCAATATTGCCTAGTTGTTTAGCCATTAATGCTTTTGATAAATACAGCGTGCTCTTTTGCTCTAAACCTCGTAGCTCACCAAATTTTCCTGTTTTAAGTTCACTTGCCCAGAAGCTTTCAACCCATGACTCTAAAGCTTGTTTACGTTCTTTCATCATTGATTCTGGTGGTGCCGTTAACAAGCCGATACCATCTTGATATTGATTACTATCTGGTGGTAGCCCTTTAAAATAAGGAATGTTGACGTTAGGCTCAATTTTAAATTTCGTTCGTAACAGCTTTTCACAGAAATATTGCCATGCTGGCAAATGGTCGTGTACTTCTTGTTGTGACATAGAACGAATTTCAGAAATCATTAATGCTCGGCTATCAAACAAACGTTGAGCATTCCAATCAGTATTTTTGAAAAAACGTGTTTCGCTAAGAGCTCCACGAAGAAACTCAACCGCAATGATATTTCCGAGCTCAAAGATATAAACCTCAGAATCAAGTAGATCTGATTCATTAATATCATCCACAAAAGGCGGCAAACCATTATTCATTTCTGCGACAAAATGGAAGCTAGCTTTGGGCAGTAGTACTCGAACACGTTCAAAACGGGAACTATAATTAGACCAAAACATAGATCGGCTTCGTATCTGACGAGTTTGCTGATCAGTAAAACCTAGTACCTCTGCCGCTTGTTCTGAATAAAGCGCTGATGAAATAGCTCGCAAATCAAAATAGTTAGAAAGCTTAAATTTTTTCTTTAAAACATGCTTTACTGGTGTTTTCAAGCGATTCCAGAAATTCTGTTCTTGCACTGGTAAGCAATTAGAAATGATCATCTCTTCACATAACTTACCGTAGCGAAACTGATCAAACTTCATGATGAATAACTCACAAAAATTAATCTTCTGATGGGTTGTCTTTAATGATAAATAATTCTTATGAAGCCAGATGTCATCGACATCACTTAGGTTGCCATCTTTTAAGCATGACAATACTCCATTATTAACAGCAGACAGGTAACTATTCGATAGTGGTAGGCGTAAATACTTGATAAAAGAAATAACTGTTTGTTGGCGCTCATAGCAATATTGTGCCAATTGGAAGTAATCTTTCTTTTCTAATGCTAATAACCAATCAATTCTCATTATATTTAGAGGATCAAGGCCTTTAGCCGTTCTCGCTATTGCCATTGTCTCTTTGAGATTATTAACAATACTGGTGGGTTTTCCATCTAATGCTAACCCTACTTTAAATAACGCAATATCCCCCAATGTTTGATGCGTCACTATTGTTTGCCACGCCGCAATACACGCCTCGATATTTTGTTCTTCATCAAGTACATCCCACTGTTTAGTATCTTCAATAACATCTAACCACTCAAAAATAGAGATTTCATCACTACGCCCGTCATTCACAAGGCGAACAATTTCAGTGAGTTGCTTAGATGGAAAACTGGGTAATACAACTTTATCTATCCCTTCTAGATAGTCATCAAATGAAAGTCTTTCCACACTATTCATGTCAGGTATTTTCGGTAAAGAAAACGAATAGCTATTATTTTTCAACTTGCTGTACCTCTGAAAAGTGACCTAAAAACTCATCATCTTTAAATTGAAAACGAAACTTCACTTTGCGATCAGCTGCAACAACTTTGCTCTGATTCGCTTCCAATGGCCCACGACCAGAAATAACAACTTTATTAAAAAATTGAGATTTATTATCGAAATTCATAGCGTTTATAAATGCAACAACGCTATTTGCTCTCATAACACTAAGTTCCATGTTTCGATTAAAAGCCCCCTCGGAGCTAGAATGCCCTTCAATAACAATTCTGCTTACCTCGTCCGAGGTAGCTTTTGATTGAAAAATCACATCGGAATAAATAGGTACAAATTTATTTAAAAATTCTTTTCCAGAAGGCTTAAGCGTATAGTCATTTAAATCGAAAAGTATTGAGTCAGTAATAGAGATATCACCAGTATCTGAATCAGCTTGAACCTCAATACCCGCAGTATTTAAAGCATCATTGATCCCCTTAATAATAACGACACGGGTATTTTGGCTATCTTCATAAACCTCTGAAATTTGAACGAGGGCGCTAATCAATAAGAGAGCAAATATCATTAGCAAAACTGACATTAAATCTCCCACGGATAACCATACTCCCGAATCATCGGCATCTGCTGACCGATGAGCAGAACCTGTACTGCGCATCATGCTTCCACCTGATCCGATTCAAATTCACGACGTTGTACCTGGGCGTTAATTAAATACCCAGCAGCTTGTGAGAGTTTGTTATGAATAGCACTCGCTGATTGATCAAAATCTTTAAAGAAGGTTTCAAAGCTTTCATTGGCACGAGAAAAATATTCATCCATGGCTTTTGGCAAGTTTTCAGTGACGTCCACAAACGTGGCTGATGCTTGTGCATACTCTTTTTTAAGCAATCCTATTTCACGACTCATTGTTTGAGCCGCATCTTGTAATTCAGCCATTTTAGATGCTTCATTTAAACCAATGGCTTTTGCTACACGTTCAACCGTTCCTGCTGAAGCTTCGAGTTTTTCATACTGAGCGGTTAATTCTTGCAGTAAGTTATGTCTTGCTTTGTACTCACTTTCAAATACATTACGGAAATTATCGACAACCTCATTTAAACCGTTACGTTGCTTACTTAAACTATTTTCTAATAAGTTATTTTGCTGTTCAAAGTAGTGAGAAAGGTTTTGCTGATATTGTAAACGGAAAGCTTCTAATTCTTTTTGGACAGTATCAGACATCGATTTCACTTTCTCATCAATATCACCTAAGCCTTGCTGCAACTCATTACTTGCAGTTTGCATCACACTACTGGCTTCGAACCCAACCAATTTAATTGCATCAGCTTGCTCTTTGAAAATAGCTTGTGCATCTTTAACTAATGACCCAATTCTATTTTCCATTTCACCCAATAAATATGACTCTTCTTCACGACGTTTTTGTACTGAGACTTCAAAGTCTTTTTGCGTTTGAGATATTAATTCAGATGCCACTTCCCCTGTTTTTTTAATAACAGAAGTTTGATTATCAAATGATGACGATATTTCAGAAAGCAAACCATTAACTCGACTCGTTACATTCTCAAACAACTCTTTTTCTGATTTATTTCTACTATCCAGTGCAGATTCTAACGAGTCTTTCATTTCCACAAATGCGCCAGATGCACGAATGGCGCTTTTTTCGAAAGCTGAACGTTGAGTCTCCATACCTTGTGAGGCATTCTCTAGCATTAACTGAACTTCGGTAGCAATAGATGACATCGCGCCTTGTGTATCATCTTTAAAGTTATTAAGGATATCTTTTAGAGACACTGCAAATGCTTGAAGTTTAATCATCGTCTCTTTTTGGAACTCATTGATTGTATTTACTGTTTCAGCAGTACTTATTACAACTTGCTCTACATTACTATTTAATTGGGCTGTCACCTCATTACTACTGATGAGAGCTTTACTCGTTTTATTCAATTCTTCTGAGATAGGAGTGATAAGCTCTACTTTCATCTCATTAACCAATAATTCAATTAGCTCCTTGTGTGATTGTTCTTTGATATCTTTAAGCGTCGCTAATTCTTGTTTTATTGCCTCTAACATTGGATTCATTGTTAGAGCAATAGACTCGGATAGTGCTTTCGATACTTTCTCTGAGATCGCATCCCCATTAAATGAGCTCCCTAACTCTATGAGTGATGTTGTTGCTGCATCCATCTTATGACCCATCACTTCCATTGCATGAGTAGAGCGTAACTGCGCATCCAATACTTCTTCTTGCCCTTCGTTTGAAATATTTTTCAAATAATAAATAGGGCTTGCTTCAAAATATTGAAGTGATATTTCACTGGTAAACTTACTTTGTGCTTTAGCCAATGAGCTAGATGAAAATTTCATTAATGCCATGAAGACAGCAGAAGTACTTAAGCCTGCTAGCGATGTGTAAAAAGCCGTTTTCATTCCCTCTAACAACTCAGCAGCAGACGCCAAGAGTGCTTTTGAATCTCCTGCCATGCTAAATTCACTTAACCCTAGCGTAATACCAAGAAATGTACCGGTGATACCAATACTCGTTAATAATGCGGGAACTAACTTATAACGGGATGAATCAAACATTGGAAGCATTTGTGATATAGGGGATTTTGTTAACCAAAGTTCACCTTTACTTTCGATTTCTAATCCTTTGTTTGATGGTGAGTACACCAGATGATCTGTTACCCATACTAATTGTTCTTTGGTTAAACTAGACAGCTCTATAAAATTGGATTTCGTATTTAATTTTATATTTTTTATTTCATTCAGATTTTTTTGTGCTCGAATAATTGATAACAACTCTCTACAAAAGAAAAATAAAAAAACTGCAACGATCGTTGAAATAATGGCATCAGTTACCCAATCGCCAGAAATAAAAGCTAAATGATTAAACATAACAATTATGCCTATAAGTTAAGGAATTTTTGAATTTCTTGCATTGTTAGTATTTCTTCGGCAACCCGAACAGGAAGGTGTTCTACATCTATTTTTTCACTTCCATTAATAACAATGCTTTTACGTAAACGTACGCTATACATATCTTCACTTTTGTCATCATTATCTGTAGCAACAATCAAGTAAGTGTCATCAGGAAATTCTCTTAATAACGTCGCTTGTAATGATGATTTTGTATAACGAAGAGACTGAGTAATAGAAAAGTCACTTCCAAACTCTTCCCGTGATAATTTCCACGCATGATTAATTGTAATTATTCGAGTAATTAAATCTTCAAGGCTAATATTCATGATTAATACCTTAAATTGTAACTTTTTGATTTATAGCTATCTAAGAAGTCATTTATACCCACAACATCCCATCCATTATTTCTCGCATCGTCAATATCATTACTTGATATAGCAATACCAAATTTATGTTTTGGCCATGCTAATTCAAGACGAGCAGCTAATTCACCAAAGTTATCTTCAACGAAATAATTGATCTCAGGACGTTGTAAATAGGCTTGTTGACACGCATGTAGAACACCATGTACACCAGGATCAGAGTAATCAAATAACTCTTGCCACTCATTTAATACATCAAATAAGCCTTGAGCTTTACGTAAATCATTTATAGTTTGACGCTCACTATGACTAAGAGCCATATGCTCATGCTTAGGTTGCTTACTATGGCAATCAATACATAGAGCTTTTAAATTAGAAGGACGATTATCAGATTTAACGCCACTGATATGATGAACATGTAATAATGCCCGATGGGATCGCATGTCAACTTTACACTCTTCACACTCAAAGTTTTTTTCTACTCTGTAATGAGATGAAACCTTAGACCAATCATCCGTATAGCCACTTTTTGCTGTTTCGGCTAATCGAGAAGGCATATGTGGAAAGAAAGAACTATACGTAGAGAAAAACTCAACCATATTAAAATGTTGAACAATTGGACCTATTTGAGTCGTTGTATTACAACCTTTATAGTTGAGCTTACGTAAACAATTCTGACAGACTTTCAATCTCGCTTTGGTTTCACCATAGCTAGTATCGACAATAAATTCACCCGATGTATTATTTGTAACAACATATCGCTCAAACCTTCCGCTTGAACGCATACTTTGTAATGTTGAACAATCAGAAATGTGAAACCTAGCACTAGAACCATTCGCTTTTATATATAATGTGACATGGCGTCCTTTGTAGCTTAATAAGCCTGATTCAACTTCGACATCTTTTAGTTCTACATCTTTTCCTTGTTCAAGCTCTGCTGATATCTTATCTATATGCGTTTCTTGAAGTGCTAAGGTAAATGTTCCTTTTTTCTCAGGTTCCATTACTTCAATGGCCTGCATTAGTCTTCTTAGATTAAAAGTCAGCTTCACTCTGCCCCCAAAATCTTGAGAATCTGCTCTTCCGCATTCGTTATAACTCGAAACGAGACTCGGCGAGAGCGTTCTTCATCTTCTATACCTTCTTTAACGACAGCTTTAGATGATGAATAACCGACAGCAGCAACATTATTTTTTACCCACCCATAATGTTCAACTCGCACTTTTTCTAACTGCATTACATAACCAAGAACAGCACGGGTACGTGATTGGGATAGGCTCATATTATTAAAGTAAGCTTCGTAGTCACTAGATTCACTGCTCCATCGGCTAGATGTATGCCCTTCAATTTTAATCTCTTGGATGATCGATTTATATTGCTCTAGTACCTCAAGATACCTTGGGAAAAAATCATCTAAAATATTCTGGAACTGTTGAGTCAGGTTAGATTTACCATTAGCAAATAAGACATCTGGAGCAGTAAAGTTAACACTGAGAGTATCCCTATCAATTTCAGCGCCCCATTTTATCAAATCTTGTTCAAACTCATCGAGTAATGAAATATAAATAGCTTGTTGAGTCTTTTGATATGTTTCTGCTACTTCCTTTATTTTGTCACGCTCCACCATAGCATCGCGCATTAATGCAACAGAGATAAAAAGAAATACCATCATCAACCCAGCCATAAGGTCTGAAACAGACATCCAGTGCTCACCACTGTCACTTACCGCTTTGTGCTTTCCAAACAATTTATCCATAATTAAACTGCAACTTTGCTATTAACAACATTCGACATTTCACGAGTTAACTTTTGGTAATCACGTGTAAACTGTTGGGTAATTGTTGCTAGAGCCTCACCCATCTCATTCATCGTTCGGTTAATTTCTTGTTGCATTTGAAGATCAAGTACCTCAACCTGCTTTTCTACTGCACTTCCCGTTTTACCGACAGATTGCGTTATTTGATCTTCTAAACTATCAAACGTTCTTCGTACCGCTTGTGCTTGTACTTGAAAAACTTCTTCCAAAGTCGTTTCTAAACGATCATGAAGTTTCGTGATAGCATTTGTGGTTTCTGCCTGTAAATCTCTGGTGCTATTTAACAGCTCTTGATTTGCTTCTTTTAAAACAGTGCCAGTTTGTTTCGCATCATCTTTTATATCTGCAACAAGAACACGCATTTCAGCATTAAGCTCTGTAAACGCATCTTCTAATTGTTGCTTAATCTGCTCTGTTGCATCAGTCAGATTGTTCGTTGCATTATTCAAACCACCAGTTGCTGTTCCTACTTGATCCTGTATGTCAGATGATGCTTCAGCTAACTTTCCACTTAATGTTTGAGAGCTTTCAATTAATTGCGTTGAAACTTTTTCTGCACCATTCTCAATATTTAAACGAAGAGTTTCTGCGCTCTGGGTTGCTGTATTTCCAAAGTTATCAATAACTTTTTGAGACTCAACAAGCATTGATTCATAATGTTCTGATGCAGCCTTGACGGATTCACCGATAACCGAAATAGTATTATCCATTTGCTCACGAATTTGCGGCATAGCTTCAACAGCTTTATCACGGAGATCTTTAAATGCCTCTAAACGATCTTCAAGTTCAGTAACTTGTCCATGACCTAATTCCATTACCTGATGAAGTTTCTCCATCGTTGCTGGAATTGATTCAGCTCTTTCATTTATACTGGCAACAGATCTTTCCGTCGAAGAAATCGCATCTACCCCGAGCTGATACTTTGTAGCCATGTCTTCTAATTGATGACGATAGTTCTCCTGCCAATCAACTAGTTTTTTAACTGACTCATCTAAACGTTTAAAATTCTCACCGAACTGCTCAGTAAGTTTATCGTTAAATTCAACAATCACTTCTTTTAACGCGTTTATGACTTGCTCTGTTGCTGATTTCGATAATAAATCACCAAACTCATCCATTTTAATCCAAAGTGAGTTTTGGAATTCTTCAGCATGAGTCATTTTTAATTCTTGATATGAAGCATTTGATTTTTGTGCGTCATTAAAATCAGTTCTTAGTTTTTTTATCTGAGACGCCAATGATGAGTCTTCATCTCCTTTAATAGCCAATAAAAGTTCATTTGTACTTTTAAGTTGCTCCGACATTACAGAGAAGATATCTTCTGGTCCTACAGCTTTAGATTCTTCTTCTTTTTTAGATGGAATGGCACCAATAATTGCCTTATAAACAATAGAACCCGCCATACCGACCAAACTAGTTAGAAATGCAGTTTTTAATCCTGCAAGAAGAGCTTCGATACTTCCATCAATATTGGATGGATTAAAATCCATAAGGCCGACAACAATACCGGCAAACGTACCTAAAATACCTAACGATGTTAGAATATTTGCAGTACTTGCGGTAAATCTAGGAGCTTTTCGAATAACAGCTAAAAATATAGATAATAGTAATAGAGATAATATAAGATATATGAATAAGTCAGATATAAATTCAGCGCTATAAGAAGCGATAACAGTTGCGAGTAATTCAGTCATGTTAAAAAGCCTGTATATTGGAGGATTGCGAGTCTAAATTAAATTAGATGTATGAACTAGCTTTTATAATTAAAAACAAGACTCAAATAACATAAATAAAAACAAACAGTTAATTACAAAAAACATATTTTGTAATTAACGTTTACAATAAAATACAATTTATGCGGCATCTAACCTCGAAATAATAAGCTCTAATGGCAAATCTTTTTCTTTTATCATTGCAATCACTGCTTTAATATCATCTTCGCGATTTTGGGTCATTGCTTGATTAATATCGTCGATTAATTTAAGTGACTGCGATTTAGATAAGCCTCGTAATAGAGAAACTCGATTATTAGAAGGCATCGCCATCAACTCTAACGCTGAGCTTTGTTTAATCTGCTGTACATTACGGTCTATTTGAATATTCGTTAATTCATCTGATTGTTTAGCGAACACATTTGGCTCACAATCAACTTCCACTTCAGGCTCTTGCGTAAACTTCGGCTCATGAACATTTTTTAATGCCTCTTTATCAACTATTGCGAGCTTCTCCTGATATTTAGTTTTACTTTCCAGTAACTCAGAGTAATACGCTAATGTCGGCATCATAAAGTTCAGATGCGATCCAATTTTAGCCTCAAGGCTCTTCATTTCTTTTGGCTTTATATAACCACCTTGACGACGGGATTGCAGAGCAAAAGATAATGCATGTTTGATCGCTTCGCTGCGAAAAGCAGAAACAACATTAACAGATTTTTCCTCAAGGACTTTTTGCTCTTCCTGTGACTTCATGACTTCTAAGCGCGTACGAAGAGATTTAACACAGTTCTGAATCAATTTATCTTGAGATTGTTTAAAAGGCGTTGGCAGTAAAATTTTAACTACGCTGGTATCTTGTTCAATATCTAATGTTTCTTTACTCGCTTTCACCTCTCGCTTCACTTCAGCCATAAAATTATTAATCGATTTACAGTCAGAGGGCGTCGAGCCTGTAAATAATGGTTTAGGTACTCCATCAATTAAAACTTTTAAATGATTGGTTTGTGTTTTCTCATAAGTAAATGGGATCTCTGCACCGAGAAAATCAGATAAGAATTTAATCGCACGCTTTTGGTATTTGCTGTAGTTAGTTTGCTTACACATGACTATTTCTCTGTATGACTGAATGGGCTTTGAGAAACATCATATTCAGTTATCAACTTTTTTGAGATTCGTAAGCTTGCGAATTTGTGCTAATAAATACTTTTACGATATTAATATTCCCCTTACAGCAACACTCGTCCACATATGATCTGAGCTCGCTTTCATTTCAAATTGATTTAATGTGTTAGTAATCTGCTGATGAAATATTCCTTTTGCTAACCAATATGAGCTAAAGCTTCATCACCTACAGGTTTATTTAAAAATGGGCTCATAGGTAAAGACTGTGCGCACACTGCAACTAACGTTATTACGCACTATTTAAGGAGGGTCAAAGATCGCAATTATTAATATAAAGATGAGAGCTTAATGTTATTTTTCGCTGCATCTTTTCAAGGATCCAATATGGCTCTCTTGCAAATAGATTTTCTTTACTTAGCATTAAAATCATTAACACTTCGTCTCGAACAGAGGTAATAAATAAGTGTTGTGTTTCACGACTGAACTTTAAAAATTCTACTCGATTTTCAATGAACGAATACAACTCGTCTCGCCAACTCTGAATATCTGCAATAGTGAGTTTTTCAAAACTCTCTCCATTGACAACATCTAAACATAAACTCGCACAATGAACGGTTAAAGATGAGATTTGCATACTAACGTCCCCCATTATTTAGAAAGTATTCAAAAGCACTACCATCACGACGTGTAAGGTTAGGAACAAAGCGAGAATAAACACGAAATAACATGGTAGTTGTACTGTGCCCCATCTGCTTTGCTATCCACTCTGGAGATTCACCTGATGCAAGCAATAACGTCGCATAGGTGTGTCTGGTTTGATAAGGATTACGGTGACGAAGACCTGCAGCATCAAGCGTGGGATACCAAATAGTTCGAGACACAACAGGATAACAAAATGGTTTGCCTTTGCTGTTTACAAATACAAAAGTAGAAGTTGTGTGTTTACTTTTTTTATGTTCTTGTAGTGCATCGACAACACGATCAATTAAATCAATATCTCTGTATGAGCTTTCAGTTTTCAGCTCTTTTAGTTCGTTACGAGAAAGTGCTTGTTTTACTTTGATCGTTTTATTTACTAAATCGATATCTTTCCACTGTAGTCCGTCAATTTCCCCCGTTCTCATCCCTGTCAAAAAACGGGTGGTATAGTAAGCTTTATAAGCATCTGGAACGGCATTTAAAAAGCTCTCTACTTCATCAAGATGAAAGGGATCAATAACTGTTCGACCAACTTTTAACGCCTTGATATTTTTCCATGGTGAATTAAAGTCATACCTATCTGATGCTTCATTCAATAGCTGACGCAATGGCGTCATAATGTGATTGATTCTTGAAGAACTTAGATATTCCCCCTTTCGTCCTGGAACTTGAGATAAAATAGAGCGAAACTGAAGAATCTTCTGTTTGGTAATAGTGCTAATCTTTTGATTACCAAAGGCGGGGAGTAAGTATTTTTCAATAACGCCAGAGACATCAATATAATGCCCTTTTGACCATTCAATCTTTTTTTCAGCTAACCAGATATCCGCGAAAACACTGAGTAATGGTGAATTATGCGTATCTATTGCAGCAATAGATTGTCTCTTCCTCTCATCAATCAAACTGAAGTGTGCTGCTTTTTTACTTTTAGGAAAATACTTCCCGTAATCAAAAATATCTAAGACAATTTCAGCTTCAATTTTTTCAAGTAGTTGATTCAAACGCCGACGATTAATCGTATTATCAGCCAAGAGGGTATATTCTCGACATCGCTCTCCTCGATATCGAAAATCTAAGTACAGTTTATTTTTACGTACATTGACACTTCCCATTTATTCCTCCTACTTCCCAGTAAGTAAAGAAAATGAAGTCACTCCATTTAGCATCTCTTCTTCAACTCTTTCCCAAATAAAGAGAATTTTTCTACCACCAAATGGACGTATGTAATGCACACCTTCAAAAAGCACCTGATCTTTCAACTGCTCTCTAATAAAGCGTGCATCATATTTGATTAATAAAGACAACTCTTCTGCTGTTAAATAAGCAAACCCCATGTAACCTCCACAGTTACCATATGTACCTCTTAAGAGTTATTATTAACCTCAAAGGAAACCCTGTCAATATCAAAATGAACCTTTAGAGGTACATTTAAGGTCTTTTAAGATATTAATTACTTCTTTTTAGTAGCTAGAATAAAGTCACCATTCTGAGTTAGACTTTACACATCAGAGAGTTGTGGAATTAAGAAAATGATTAAGTGCCATTTATCAGCAATCATGGGTGCGAAAAGATTAAAAATTGCTGATGTTGTAAGAGATGCTGAAATAAATAGAAACACAGTGACACGTCTCTACCATGAAACGAACAATAGAATTGATTTCGATACACTTGAAAAGCTATGCCGCTATCTAAACTGTGAAGTGGGCGATTTACTAGAAATTACTGATGATGAAGATGACCATACATCCCTATAGGGAGAAGGATTGTTTTTAATCAAAATAGGATTAGAAAACTTAATGTGTCGGAAAGCGACTCCTCAATATAGATGGGCACTTTCCCTAAATGTTCAGGGCGACATATGGTCCCCATTTGGTCTCAACCTATATTTTGTCGTTTTTTGTATGCCAAATTTCAGACGTAAAAAAGCCCGCAATTGCTTGCGGGCTTTTCTATTTGGCTCCTCCTGCTGGACTTGAACCAGCGACATACGGATTAACAGTCCGCCGTTCTACCAACTGAACTAAGGAGGAATTATTTGGAGCAGGCAGCGGGAATCGAACCCGCATCATCAGCTTGGAAGGCTGAGGTAATAGCCATTATACGATGCCTGCTAAGCATCTCTGCAAATTATGGTGGTGGGGGAAGGATTCGAACCTTCGAAGGCAGTGCCGGCAGATTTACAATCTGCTCCCTTTGGCCACTCGGGAACCCCACCGAAATTTAATGGTGCCGACTACCGGAGTCGAACTGGTGACCTACTGATTACAAGTCAGTTGCTCTACCTACTGAGCTAAGTCGGCACTAAAATTTCGTTTTATCATCAAGCCTAAGCTTAACAACTAAATATGGCGGAGAGATAGGGATTTGAACCCTAGATACGCTATAAACGTATGCCGGTTTTCAAGACCGGTGCTTTCAACCACTCAGCCATCTCTCCGTAAGTGCGATGAATAATATCGAGCTAACTTGCTGCTGTAAAGGGAATATTTTGAAAAAAAAATCAATTAGTCAATTATCAATCAAATATGAGGTAGTCATTCAAAAAAACATCACTCCCCTGCGATTTACTGCTTTTCAGTTTTTTAAAAGACTCATATTACAAATAAACACTGTCTTAAAATTCATAGCGTTTTGCAAAAATGAGAATAACAAAAGTGTAAAGCGCCATAACCTATTGTTATGTGTGTACGTTTAACTGGCATTAAAGTTGATTCTTAACTAAGGATGTTTCAAACGCTAACTGGAAGTGGAGTGACAATGAAACGCTATCTGTACATATTTTTTTCATTTTTTTTGTTTACCTCCTTCATGAGTAATAGCTTGGCAAACTCATTTTCATGTAACCAAACAGGCTATTTCTTTCATGATACTGCGAATATCTCATTCATTAACATTGATCGACAGACAAATAACTCAGGCTTAATACCTAATAGTTATGATGCAGTGGGTTTCAATACTCTCGATGGTTATTTATATGGAGTAATAAATAAAAAAGTAGTGCGCATTGATAATGGTTTCAACGCCGATGAGTTAGATATAGTTGATTTACCCGAACATGATTACACCGCAGGCGATGTTCATAACGATAACTTGTACCTCTATGCCAAGCAGGAAGGTATATGGCGCATTAATTTATCAACGAAGCAAGCAACCCAAGTATTAAAAAAGGAACAAGCTTTTTATACACTGGCAGATCTAGCTATTCATCCTGAGGGGGTTGTTTATGCAATTGATAACAGTAGAAATATTCACCGATTTGACCTTTCGCAATCGTTAGAAGATAACAAAGTGGAACTATCACAATCAACAGGGCTTCAAGGATTACGTAATTTTAGTGGTCAGTTTTTCGATGCTAATGGAATGTTATACATTATTGATTCTAAAACAGGAGAGTTATACCTTTTTGATGATATCACTCCCCTCAATGAACAAGAAAGTTTCCGTTATATTTCCTTACCTTCCCTAACGAATGTTAGTAGTACGATTGATATAGCTCGTTGTCGTGATATGACACTCGCTATAAAAGGTTATGATTTTGGTGATGCACCAAATTCTTATGGTACTTCAGTTTCTGTCAATGGTGCGCATCATCAAGTGTCTTCTCATCTTTACTTAGGAAGTAAACCTGATGAAGATCTGCTCGCACAACTTTATCCTGCGTTTGATGATAATAATGACAGTGATGATGAACAAGGGATAACTTTCGCAACTATGAGTTTAAATCAAGGCTCAACCTCTTTTTTCACGGCAAAAGTCGGCGGCTTTTTAACGGGATATCTATCTGCGTGGGTTGACTGGAATAACAATGGTAACTTTAGTGATCCTAACGAGAATGTGCTCCAAAATGTCTCACTGCTCGGTGGCACCCACCACCTTGCTATCGACGTTCCAAGTGATGCAAGCTTAACAGATCAAACATGGGTTCGCTTTAGGCTAAATGAAGATCCAAATATTTCACATCTAGGGCGTGGTGAACGAGGAGAAGTCGAAGACTACCCTATTTCAATTACCAGCTATGACAAGCAAGAAAGTTATTCTTGGTTTCCTTCTCAAGGAAGTTATGCAACTCTCGCGTTTGAAGACCGCTGGCCTAATGAAGATGATTTTGATTTTAATGATGTCGTCCTGAGATACCGTGTTGGACATGTACAACAAGCCACTACTGGCAAGCTTTCACAACTGAACATTGATATTGAATTACAGGCTTACGGTGGGGAATATAATAATGGTTTTGCTATTAAATTAGACGGCGTTACCTCTTCGAGTGTTGATACCGAAAACAGCTATGTTGTCGTAAATAATGCATACCAAGCAAGTATTGTAGAAGCAACTGACAGCCCAGATGATGACGCAGTTTTGATTGTCACGGACTCATTAAAGCAATACTTTTCTTCTGAATGTGACAACGGGTTTTTACGCGTAGATCCTAATTGTGAATTAGATAAAAATGTAACCGTAAAAGCTTCAATGAAAATCACATTCAACGAACCTGTTACCTACCCTAAAGATTTATCTCCATATTTAAATCCATTTATTTTTGCTTCGCCCAATGATAATCATGGTTTTCTAGCCCCGCCTTCTCGAAGTCTAGAAATTCATTTGAAGGACTTTTCTCCAACAATCAAGGCTAATCCAAATTTATTCAAAAGTGGTAATGATGATTCAGGCGATGCCAGCATCAATTGTGGTATTCAAAAAAGCTGCGACAGTTATAAAAATAAATCAGGGATCCCATTTGCGATTTTAATACCTGCTAATTGGAATAATCCGGTAGAAGGGAAAAGTATTTTATCTGCCTACCCTGATATCAAAAACTATCTCAACAATAATGACAGTGAACATGATACATGGTTTATGCACCCTGATCCCTTAAACGTATATTCTCTGACAGTGGAGTAATACTGATGAAAAACTCTCGATTACTGTTACTACTCATCACTTGGATCTTTACTGGTTGTTTAAGCGAAAGTTCATCCGATCAAACCAATCAGCCTATAGAAACAGAAAGTGATACCAGTGCTCAGGTGCAACCCCCTATCTTTTTTCCAGTGAAAGATAGCGGTGACGATAATATAGATAACGGTGAAAGTGACGATATTGATAATATTAGTGATGACGATTTAACTGAGCAAGACGAAGACAACTTTCCAGAATTAGAGGCGAGTAATATTAATTTTTCGGGCAATATCACAACGATCCCCTTAAACATTACTAATCCAATATTTGAAGATGTCTATGTCAATATTTATCGAAATTATAGCACTGATGATGACGGTAATTACATTGTTAATCATGATGATAGAGTCATGGCAACAGCTATTACTGAAGCAAATTATGAGGGCAGCCTATTTTTAACGCCAGATATTAACAAGCTGCTTATTGAGATAATCTCACTGAATGATAATCAAATTATTACACAAAAAGCGATCACATTTCCTATTGAACGTATTAATTTATAAAACAAAAGCCCGAAAGACATTTTATGTTTATCTTTCGGGCTTTCTCTAATTGTTAGTTTTTATTACAACTTTTGCCAAGGGCTCCCAGCATCGGGTTTATTCCCTTGCGTCCACCACTTCGCTTTATATTCACTTCCTTGATAACTGACTTTGTCGCCACCAACATACACAGCTCCTACATTCCATGCAGGTGTATCAGTTGCAGGAGGATCAACGGGCTCTACAGGAACCACAGGATCGACAGGAATAACTGGATCAACAGGTTCGACTGGCGTAACAGGATCAACAGGAGGTTCGATTGGATCAACTGGCTCAGGAGTCACTGGTGTACCACTTTCTAGCGCCCAAGGACCACCACTTGCAGGGTTATCGCCTTGTGTCCACCACTTCGCTTTATAGACAGCACCTTGGTAACTGACTTTATCGCCACCAGTGTAAACTTTATTGCTTTGCCATGTATCCACACCATCGACTGGCGGGTCTACAGGATCCACAGGCTTATCTGTATCAGGTAATTTATCAACTACACGCACATCAGGCCAATTGGCGTGAGAACCATATGCATTCGCGACACATTTTTCGTAATCACCTTCAACTAAAGCTGAATACGCCGTTTGAAAACCGACTAATTCACATTCAAAAGAAACACCGCCTGGACGATCAGAATAATATTTCCAGTTCGCATCCCAGTTGGTGTAAAGCACGTCAGTGGCACCATTAAGATTTAAACTACCATAGGGTGTTTGCTGCCAGCAGGTGTTTTTCTCATCTTCTGCAATAGCAATTTCATAATGCTCGGCTAAACCTTCCCAGTAACGAATACGGTTAACAGGTTGTCCTTTCTCTCTGTTTTGCTCACCACATTCGATACCGCCATTGATCACATTAATAGTGGTACCAAAGCCATAGGTAATACCGGCATCAATTTCACGTTGTGATGGTTTCCATGTACGATCAATTACATGAAGCATCGCAGGCTTAGGGGCTTGTGGGGTTAAGAAAAACCAAATCGCAGAGGCAAGGTTCAGCCATGAATCAGCAACACGCCCCGGATCATTTAATAATACCGTTGCATCGCCATCAAACATTACTTCCGAGAAAGCACCATAATTAAAATGGTAAGAGAGCTGTTTAGCGCCTCGGCCAAAATACCCTTCACCGTCAGCACATGGCCAACGTTTATTTTGCCAATCATCTTGCCCACAACCTGTAGTATAACCCGCTTGACCTTCAGACCAGCCCATTTCGCGTACATGAACGAGGGCTTGCTGCCATTCTTCTAATGCCAGTGGGTTATCCGAATAATTATCGATACTGATATGGCCGCCCGTTTCTTGTGAGAAATGGGCAAATGCCGTCACGATAGAGGTTTTACAGATTTCATCAGCATTACGTCCGTCGGTATAGTCGCCACAGAATGCAGGAAACTTACCAATTGCGCGTAGAAAACGGGTATAGGTATATTCAGGCGCTGCCATTTGTGTCAAGAAATTCCACTCTGTTTCAGGAAAAACTCGCTCAACACGTTTTACGTTATCAGGGTTGCTTGAAGCATCAGGGTAGATCGCTTCAACCTCTGTATTTGGGCGTGTTTCGAGTGCTTTAGCCCAAACGTCATACATAGGATCTAACGTCTTTGCATCTTCTGCGGCTGTTATTTCTGCCCGCTCAATGATGTAGCCACCAGGGTTTTCGGGATCAGGCTGTGGATTCATCGCATAACTGCTTGTCGCGGATAAACCAGCAATCAGTAATGCTAATTGACTTATTTTCGCCATTATAAATTCCTTTTCAGTACGAATTATCTATCTTTCAGAGCTAAAATAAGTCGCCATGCTCACCAAACAGTTTTATTTAATGCGACACTAATAATTTTTAATATTCAAAACTCATCTTAGCTATCAGTACATTTACAAATAATTACTTAATAACGGCAACGTCCCATTGTTAAAACCGTGTTACATAACTTGTTTTTATGTACGCTGTAATAAACTTATTCCATTAATATCTTTGGCTGTCACACTGTACACAAAATTTGAAAACATAATAATGAAAGCTAGCAAAGTCTATTTATTGTTATTTTATTTGAAAATCCCAAAGCCAACAGGCAACAAATAAAACATTGAAAAATAAAGATTTTAACTTATTCATTTAATATATGGTTGGCAATAGACAATAGATGAGTTTAGTTGCACATCGTTATGATTAATATATTTAGAGTATGATCACATTAAATAACAAAAATATTAATAATTAAGGTTTACTCAGAGAAAAGTCTACTTTCATTATTTATTATTATAGAAAGTAATTTATAAGCAGAAGATTTATCGTTATAAATAATATAAAAATCCAATGATTGTAATATCAAACACATTAAAAATATAATTTCGAATTTTGTTTTTAATCACGTTTATACATAATCACACATTGCAAAGTGCCCTATAGCAATGCTTCTTAACGCTAAAATAAACCCAGTAATACTCACTAAAAGATTAAGTTAATTTTACTTTAGTGATAACAATCAATATTTCTCATCGTCTATCACGTGCTCTTTCTAAATCACCATATTGGGATTATTAAGGTATATATTTTGAATTTCTTGAACGCTGGGAGTAATCTAAAATAGTCGTGAACGGTAATTTAAGGAGCAATAATAATGATCAGTTGTCATCAACATGACTATATTGAGATAGCCTGCATGCTCCACCTTGATGTGAGTTTAACGTATAAAAATGGAGATAAAATTTCAGGGATCGCCCAAGATACTTGTTATAACGCGCAGCGAGAAGAATGTATCGAATTGAAAATGAATAATACCGTTTCAACAATAGTTCTCGATCATCTCGCCTCTATGCAGGCACTCACCGCGAATCCACATTTTGAGACGGTTAATTTTTAAATTTACATTGTAAATAGTGGTTAATTTTCACTCATCTATGCAAGTAAAAAACAAAAAAGGTGACTTGAATAATAAGTCACCTTTTTATTAACCAAAAAACTTAAATATACTATTTAACATATTTAAGTTATTTATAAGTAAACGCCATTTCACCATTAGCATCTGTGTATAACGACGCTTTAGATTGTTTGATCAACTGTGCTGCATATGAAGGTGTAACAGCGCGTAGCTCACCTTTCACTGATACAAATTGACCTTCCCAAGCAACATCACGGTATTTACCTGCTTCTAAAATTTCTACTACTACTTTCATAATGACTGCACCTTAAATGAATATTTTAAACAACCCTACCGAAACACTTTGCGGTTCCTCAGTTGGTCTTTTTAATTTACCTCGTTTTGATTAATTGTCATTACAATAAAAATGCAACGTTAGTTGTGCATAAATGGTAAATTCAAATTTTTTTAATCTTTTTCTGGTTTTATCTTAGGAGTTATAAATACGCAACCCAACACCTTCTTTAAAGAAGAATAATAAGTTTATTAAAAACAATAATATAAATTATAAAAAGATACTAAATAATGACACAATCGCGCATAAATGGTATGGGGTACGCAATAATAGTAGTGAATAATTAACGATCAAGTATGAATAAAATGCAAGATTGCAAAAATGATCGTTTCTAGATTCATTTTTGACACAAAAAAAGACAATAAAAAGGGCAACATGCTGTTGCCCTCATAATAGCGACTAGGTGTTTGTGGTTATTTAATCACTACATCTTGAGTAGTAAACTTACCATTATCAAGTGGTTGCTTGTGCTCTGTCTTCGCATTGAAATCTAATTTAGATAACTCTACACGACGAATAGTACTGTCATGCATCGTTTTATAGAACAGTTCACCATTGCCTTGATCAATAACAGATGTCCACTGAGTCGCACTTGGTAAATCAGGGATATGTGACTTATCGTTAAACTCACTGCCAATTGGAATATCGAAGTTATTTAAAATATGGAAAGCTTGTGATACTGCTTCTTGCGATGTCTTCAATACAGGTGCGCTATTTACATAGAATGCAGCGCGAACAAAACGTGACGGTGGAGAAATATCACCAGGTAAGCCCACAAAGTTAGAGCCGACACCAAACGATTGGGCTTCTACCCCATTGATCTTTTGTGGCGCACTGATACCCGGGTGAAGGTTAATATAGTTATTTAAATTCGTTACCTGCCACTTGTAATCTGGCGAGTTAGTTAGCACTTTAGCCGTGTTCTTATAAATATTTATCTTACCGTGATCCATTATCTCAATCACGATGCTGTTACCTTGCTTATCCGACACACGCCAGTGCGCCGTTGGTGATGGGTTACCTTCAGCATCAAAGTAAACAGTGACAATCTTGATCTTACTTAACGCAGCTTCAACTTCTGCAACCGTTGAATATTGACTTAACATCCAACGTACGAAATCCATATCCGTGATGTTATTTGCGGTATTGTTAGGATCATATTTCGCAAGTGAGCCATAACCACGGAAATAGAATAAACCCGCCGTTAAGCCTTTTTCGTTAATACCTTCAGCAATAAAACGATCATCACTAACAGAGATCCCAGCAAAGCCATATTTACTTTTCCAAGTTAACCCTTGCTTTTGATCTGGCATTATCGAGGTATAGCTATAATTACGAGGAGAAACAATTAACTTACTATTTAAATCGCTATGACCCCACTCGATGGTACGAGCTTGAATATGATCATTGCCTGTTGTGCCAAGTGTAATTCCAGTACAAGCACTCGCAGCGGAGCTAAAACATGACGCCAACAGCAATGTTAATATCGTTTTTTTCATAAATATGCCTGTGAATGTGAACGCATATAATTAATCCTTGATAATAGTCCATTATGGAAAATAAAAACAACGTGTTATATGTTGATATGTATAAAAAAGCCCACTTTTAGTGGGCTTAAAAAATACTTTACTATAGAACTAGTCGCTAGATAGCCCAGCCGCCAGCATAGAAAACAACTAAGGCAATCGCAATAACGACAGTACCTATATTGAGCTTTTTCACTTCACCAGAAACTAATCGACCGATAACTAATGCAGTAAAACCAAGCATAATACCAGTAACAATATTACTCGTTAGAACAATGAAAACAGCACACAGTAAGCCAGATAATGCATCAACAGAATCTTCCATATCTAACTTGCTAACATTACTTAGCATTAATAGGCCAACATACATCAGTGCAGGCGCTGTCGCATAGGAAGGGACTAAGTAGCTTAATGGTGCAAGAAACAACATGAAGATGAACAGTACACCTACCGTAGTTGCTGTTAAGCCTGTTTTACCACCAGCAGCTGTACCTGCCGCAGATTCAATGTATACCGCAGCAGGAGAACCACCAACCAGGCCTGCAAAAATGCTACTAACAGAATCAGACGTTAATGCCTTACCACCATTGATAATATGACCACGTTGGTTAAGTAAATTCGCCTGTCCTGCTACTGCACGAATCGTACCTGTTGCATCAAAAATTGCCGTCATCACAAGTGCTAATACTGTAGGCAAAATAACTGGGTTTAGGGCACCCATAATGTCCATTGTACCTAATAAGGATTCGCCATCATGACCAAATGTCGGCATTGCAAAGAAGCCGTGGTACGTCACTTTCGGATCAAAGATAAGACCAATGATAGAAATGGCAATAATCACTAATAAAATGCCACCAGGAACACGGCGCTTTTCTAATCCTAAAATAGCCGCCAAGCCTAAAATAGACATGAAGACTGGAAACGCGGTGAAATCACCAAAAGCAACGGGTAAGCCTTCAGCTGGATTTTTGATCACTAGCCCAACGCCATTCGCTGCAATCAAAAGTAAAAATAATCCAATACCAATCCCAGTACCATGAGCAATACCATTGGGCATATTTTTCATGATCCAAGTACGCACACCCGTTACCGTTATTAATGTAAAGACAACCCCCATTAAGAATACGGCACCTAAGGCAACAGGCACACTCACGTCTTGCCCTAGTACTAAGCTAAATGCAGTAAATGCGGTAAGTGAAATAGCACAACCAATGGCCATCGGTAAACGCGCCCATAACCCCATAAGTAATGAACCAAATGCAGCCACTAAACAGGTTGCGATAAAAACCGCCCCTTGATTAAAACCCGCAGCACCCAACATGCTAGGCACCACAATCACGGAATACACCATGGCTAGAAATGTGGTTAAACCCGCAATTATTTCCTGTTTGACATTACTGCCGCGAGCTGTAATTTCAAAATAGCTATCTAGTTTACTCTTAGGTTCTAAATGAGAAGGGCGTTGATGTGTGCTATCAGCAGACATGGTAAATTCCTATTTGATCAAAAAAGCGATATTTTTCAGCAAATCTAATGTATTGCCAAATTAACGCAAACGTTTCCGTTTCTATTCAAAATAAAAGGCTGATGCTAGCACCAACCTTCATTCTATGACGACGTGATCATACCTATAAATAGCCTCAATTCGCTAGTGTTAAATCAATTTTCCAGTTGAAATACTCTGCATTTTATCTCCACTACCTAAATGGACTTATCATTTAGATAAAAACATAACCTCTAAAAATGTGATAAACACAACATAACATTCAACAATAAATAAAATAATAGAATATTTTTCTATTTTATCTTTAATTTACATTTAAATAGGAAATTTATTTCTTCGTTATCGAGCGTATATTTGCAGCGATTCAAATACCCATGAAGTTAAAGAGGATATTAAAAAAATAAAGCCTCCTCTCTTCGTTGTCGGTTTATTTTCCTCCGGTTGGAACATTAAGGTAGTAGTTATGAAAACCCATCTTTGGCCTGCATTTATTAACGTGATCAAACGTGATGTTGTTCCTGCTTTAGGCTGCACAGAGCCTGTGTCTGTGGCGCTTGCTGCTGCTATTGCGATGGAACAACTTCCACTTCATGAACGCAATATCACCCATATTGATGTGCGTGTTTCTCCTAATTTGATGAAAAATGGCATCGGCGTCATGGTACCCGGTACGGGAATGGCAGGTTTAGCTATTGCATCAGCTGTAGGTGCACTGGCTGGCAATAGCCAAGCGAAATTAGAAGTATTAAAGGACATTACGCCAGATAACGTTAAACAAGCTAAAGCATTATTAGATGCCAATAAAGTCACGGTTAACGTCGCTGATGTCACTAATATTCTTTATGCCAAGGTAAGTATTTATAACCAAGCTCATTGTGCGACAGTGACTATCGCAGATAGCCATACTCAAGTGATCAGTATTGAACTTGATGGTGTTACAGTTTTCGAAGCGTCACCTAACGAGCAAAAGGTCGTTGAAATATCGAACTCACCTTTTAGTGATGCTGGCGTTCAAGATATTTTTGATTTCGCGACCAATGCGCCTATTACTGATATTCAATTTATCGAACAAGCTTATGAGCTCAATAACGCATTATCTTGTGAAGGGCTAAAGGGCCAATATGGATTAGAAATTGGCGCGACATTTCAACGTAACATTGATCGCGGTTTATTATCAGGCGGTCTACTCACCGATGTATTACTCCGCACGGCTGCCGCTTCTGATGCGCGTATGGGAGGGGCTATGAAACCGGCGATGAGTAATTCAGGCTCTGGTAACCAAGGTATTGCCGCCACCATGCCTGTCGTGGTCGTTGCCGATTTTGTAAATGCTGATAATGAGCATTTGATCCGCGCCTTAATACTTTCTCATTTAATGGCAATTTATATTAAAAGCTATCAAAACAAGCTGTCTGCATTATGCGGCGCAACAACTGCGTCAATGGGGGCGGTATCTGGTATTACATGGTTATTGGGCGGAAATGTGGAGCAAATCAGTGCAGCGATTTGCAGTATGATCGGAGATATCACCGGTATTATTTGTGACGGCGCAAAAGCCAGCTGTGCGATGAAAGTCTCTTCTGCTGCCGGATCTGCTGTTAAGTCTGCCTTAATGGCATTAGATGGTATTCGAGTAACGGGCAATGAAGGCATTGTCGCTGATGATGTCGATACGACTATTCGTAATTTATCTGCATTAGCAAATGGCGCTATGACCCATACTGATATTCAGATCCTTGATATTATGATTAACAAATAATGCTCTAACGCATGTGATTAATAAATAATCGACAAGACTAAACCAGAGCTATTTTGCTCTGGTTTCCTATTTTTAATCGCTTAAATGCCTTTTCTTTTTTCCTCTTTAAAAGAGCATTCTGTCCTCTTCTGCCATCGCTAAAAGTAAAACAATCATTAAAAGCACCTAATTGCATCTTTTATACTTCTATAATTTATATATTATAACTTTTAGTTATTTAGTAACTATACGACTAGATCCATAATCCAGCTATTCGCTGTCAGCATAACAATGATAATAAGCTGGAATATATAATGAAACCTAATACAGATACCGCCCTTTCAAACACCAGTGTCCCCCTATACCAACAGGCAAACATGACACCTCAACAATGGAAGGCTGCAACAAAATTCGACAGTGTTGATGTCGGTTGGATTGTCATGAGTATTGGCATGGCCATTGGCGCGGGGATTGTTTTTCTCCCAGTACAAGTTGGCGTTATGGGATTATGGGTCTTTTTACTGTCTTCTGTCATTGGCTACCCTGCCATGTATTTGTTTCAGAAACTCTTTATCAATACTCTTGCTGAATCAAAGAAATGTACCGATTATCCAGGCGTGATCAGCGGCTACTTAGGTAAAAACTGGGGCATCGCATTAGGCATTTTATATTTCATCATGCTGGTGATTTGGGTATTGGTTTACTCTCTCGCCATCACTAATGACAGTGCCTCGTACCTATATACTTTTGGCGTTACTGAATCTCATTTAAACCATAATATTTTCTATGGCTTAGCATTAATCTGCTTACTGAGCTATATCGGCTCAAAAAGTGAAAAGTTCCTGTTTAAGATCTCAGGGGTTATGGCAGTAACGGTGATCACCTTAGTCGCGGTGATGGGCGTACTGCTGATCCCACAATGGAATTTTAGCAATATTACCGCTGTTGGCGACGGGGACAAGATGCTTAAAGATGCAATCATCACCCTACCTTTTACCTTAACCTCGATTTTATTTATTCAATCGTTGAGCCCAATGGTGATTTCGTACCGCTCACATGAAAAATCGATTGAAGTGGCACGTTATAAAGCATCACGTGCGATGAAAATAGCCTTTAGTATTTTGTTTGTGGTGGTCTTTTTCTTTGCCATCTCGTTCACCTTTGCGATCAGCCAGTCTGAAGCACAACATGCGATGCAAGAAAATATCTCTGCCCTTGCGATGATTGCACATTACTTCCCAGGCAGTTGGGCAACAATCGTCGGTATCGTGATCAACATCTTTGCGGTCGTGACGTCGTTCTTTGGGGTGTTCTTGGCGTTTAAAGAGGCGTGTAAAGGGCTGGCAATGAACATGCTTGAACGTAAGTATGCTCACCACGACATCAATACTGAGTTAGTAAATAAACTAACGACGGTATTTATTATTCTGATCGCATGGGCGGCAGTGGCATTGAATCTACCGATCTTATCGTTCACTTCTATTTGTTCACCAATCTTCGGCATTGTTGGCTGCTTGATCCCAGCCTACTTGGTATACAAAGTACCATCATTAAACAAATATAAAGGCACAGCAACCTACTTGATCATCCTCACCGGTATTTTGCTCTGCATCTCGCCGCTATTAGCTTTCCTTTAATAGCTAGCAGCTAAATATCTGACACAAAAAAAACGCCGTTGTACGCAGCTTAAATAAGCTTCAATACAACGGCGTTTTATATCAATGTCGTGCTTAAGCAGGTGTCATTGCCACTTTTGCTTTCTTCGTTTTAATGCGTTTCTGAGCCAGCGCAACACCCGTTAATACCATGATGCCACCAATATAATGGTAAGACTCTAGTTGCTCGTTGAGCATCACGCTCGCAATACCTGCCGCCATAATTGGCAATAGGTTCATGAACATCGCGGTACGATCGGCACCTAAACGTTCAATTGATAACATCCATAACCAAGGTGCAATCACTGACGCAAGCAATGCAGCATAAACAATCAAAGGGACTGCAGATGCTGTAATTGCCATACGATCGCTACTTAGTAGCAATGGCGTTAACATAATGACCGCAAATAAACACTGAACGTACACAGATTTCCACGTCGAGAACGGCATTTTCCAACGCTTTAATAGCACACAGTAAAGTGCATAAACGACCGCTGCGATCAGCATTAGGAAGTCACCTTGCTTGATACCTTGCGACAGTAAGTTTTCTACATGACCGTGGCTTAGCATCAATACTAAACCACTTAGTGATAACACTGCGCCAACCAATGCGAACGGTGATAAGCGTTGACCTAAAATAGGCACACTTAAGAACATGCTGATCAACGGCACTAATGAAATGATCAGGGCAATATTCGTTGCCGTGGTGGTCGCTGCTGCGAAGTAGCCTAACGATTGGTTTAGCACCATACCTAACAAACCAAGGAATGCTAATTTCGCTAGATAAGGTTTAATCACCGCACGATCACGCCAAACAGATTTAGCAACAAAAGGAGTTAACATGACTAATGCGAAGAACCAACGATAAAACGATATCGCACCGGGATCGATGACACTGAATGCCATCTTGTTGACAATGGCGTTCCCTGCCCATATTGCAACGGTAATTAAGGGTAATAGATAGAACATTGTCTGCCTTTCTCAGATTTTTCTAGTCCAGATACCTATATCTGAATCATTAACGAGGCTATTCTGTCACGTCTTTTAAGATACATATATCTCTAATCGGACATAATAAATCTTTTGTCAGACATATTAATCAACAAAAAAGCAAGACTATTTCAGCCTTTAGAGCAGAACATGTTGAATCCTCGCTATTAATTTTTTCTCCCAATATTCACCGCAGAAAAAAGGCAACAAAAAGCCCAATGGATTCAACATCACATTGGGCTTTAAAATACGTAATTACGCTGTTTTCATAACAATCACAGCGGAGATCATCACAGCAATCCCCACCCAACCGATAGGCTTAAGTTTTTGCTTAAACAGCAGCGAGCCACCAATCGCGGTACCTAAAATACCGATAGCTCCCCATGACGCATACGCCACCGCTAAATCGATCTCTTTGACCGCTTGCGCTAGCAGGGTAAATGCCAACATGACTAAGACGATCGCAGTAATACCCCAACGTTTATGACTAAAGCCATTTGATCGGGTTAATGCCATGTTCGCTAAAATATCGACAAACGCAGCAAGGACAACAAAACCAAATGATAGTGTAAAAAATTGACTCATTTCATTGCCTCCTGTTGTTATGCCGACACGCTTGTGGGCGAATGACTTGGTTTATCGCTGTGACTTTCACCAAGTGTCACTAATACGATCCCGACAGTTGCCATCGCTAAACCAATCAGCTCTTGCGTATTTAATTGCGCATCAAGCACAAACACCGAAACCATTGTAATAAGCGCAATACCTAGCCCTTCCCAAACCGCATAGGCAACACCAATAGCGATCTTTTTTGCTGCCAACGACAAGAAAAAATATGAAATACAAATTAAGCTATACATCACCCAGTACCCCCAATTTCCACCTTCACTGGAAATAAGGCTCATGGTACTGGTACCAGCCACTTCTGCGGCAATGGCTAATAATAAAAATATTCGTGCTAACCACATGATTGACTCCACTGTGCTAATTTTTTAGGTAGATAGCATCAAATTTCACGCATTCTCGTAGTGAAAATACATAAAGTTAATGCATCTACTCGCAAGACTACCGCAGCGCACAAAAGCGCAATAGGTAATTGAGATATTCAAATTTGAATATCTCTAAAAGGGTAAATAGCGCAGAAATGATCAGAAAATTTAACCGAATGCGGCCTGTATCACCTGATGTAAATGTTGGTAAAGCGGATAATTACGATGGGTTTGAAGATAACCACCTGAGACCACAAAATGGCTGAAATTACGGTTCACCACAGGCATCGGATAGGCATGTAATTCCGACATTAAATCGGCAGTACTTTCGCTGGCAAACATGATTGCGTTGGTTTCCAACAGCATTTGGCAAGCGACCCGTAAATTAAAGGTTTTGAGTAACACTTTTGGCTCATAACCCATGCGTTGATATTCAGATTCAACGGTACACAAAGGTTTATAAGCGGTAGGCGCTGGCAGCGAGACCAATGACAATGGTGCTATCGATGCCCAATCATTACTATCGAGCCGTAAACTTGGGTGATCTTTTTTCGCCAAGATCACTCGCTTTTCCTTAAATAACGGCTGCATGTAGATATCTTTCGCAATGTCCGTTTCTTGATCCAAAATGCAGTAATCGACTTTCCCTTCCAGCATGTCATCTTGGCTGATGCTATCCCAATTAGAAAACACCAATGACGCCTTTGGAAACGCCTTGTGACAGCAAGATAGTAGGTGTTGACCATGCTCATCCATCAAATAGGGATCAACCACAAGAGAAATCGAGCCTTGGTAGGTTTCTGGTTTAAATTCAGAGAACTCCAGTAACACTTTTTCTATAGGCGCTAAGATATTATCAAATTCATCAGCGAGACGAATCGCAAGGGGTGATGGTTCTACTCCATGGGCTTTGCGCACAAACAGCGGATCATTAAAGAACTGTTTAAGCCTCACTACGCCACGACTGGCACTTGGCTGTGAGATCCCTAACTGCATGGCTGCTAATTTAATACTGCGATGTTCCACCACCGCTTTTAATAACCGTATTAAATTCAGATCTAACTCTTCTAACTGATACGACATTTGCTTTCTCACCGATAAAACGTCTTTACTGATAATAAAGCCTAAAACAAAACAAGATAGCCAGTTTAACAGCTATCTTGTTTAAAGATGAGGCCAAATACGGCGCAGAGATAAACTAAAAAACGGTATTAATCCGAGCAAACGTTTCGGGCAATCATAAACACTTCATCAGCAGAATAGAGCGATTTGATCGTCATTTCCACCTCGGCGCCTAATAGTTTCTGATAGATCTGTTGCGCATAGTTATCAGCACGAGTATTGACCAAAATATGCTTTAATTTACTGTCTTGTTCCGCTAATCGCTGTTTCACTTGTGGTAGTGATTGAGTGATAAGTTGTGTCGCTATCCCTTGGTTATGATGGCTTGGCAACACTGCAAGTTGCTCTAACTCTAAAATCACTTCAGGACGAAAACCGCTTTTTTGCCCCCAAACGATATACCCCACCACTTCACTATTAAGCTCAGCGACAAAATTTAAAAAGCGCGGGGCGGCATTAAAGTTACATTCGATCCACTCATAGGAGCGTTGCTGACGTACAAACGCCTGTTGATGCACCTTTGCTGCTTGCTCTAAATCAGCGTGTTCCATTACACGAATAATCACATTAGTTCCTTCTATTATATCGACCACTTACAGCTGATAAATTACCAATCTTTCTTGCAGTTATTCCAACACTCATTGGCAACATGGGTAAAGTGCTCAAATGAATAACATGCCAACAAATGTTCGACCGCCTTACTCTTCATTAAAGTGACAAAGAGATCGTAAAGCCCCATGGCTTCTTCATAATCATCTTTGTTGATCGCTAATAGGAAAATGACATAGGCACGTTTTCCTTCTCCCCATTCAATCCCTTGTGGCGAAAGGACGGTATAGACTGCACTTTGCTTAGCACATAGACCGAGAGAATGCGGGATCGCAATACCGTCACCTAACATGGTCGAAGTAATATTTTCTCGCTCAATAACCGATGGGTGAAAATGGCTTGGCACAATCCCTTTTGCTTCTAGCTCTGTAGACAATTGCGCAAAAAGTTGATGTTGCGTCATAGGCGTTTCAATTCGAGTGAATAAACTTGGCTGAAAGAACTTACCTAACGCATTAATATGGTTACTATTCTCATGCACCAGTTTATTCAATTGCTCTAATTGAAAAGAGCTAGCAATCGGTGAAAACACCATGGTTGGCTTATTTTTTACCACCAGCTTTTCTGTTGAAACCACAAAGTCTTCAGTAACTTCATGTAATGCATCGTATTCACGTATCGAGTGCATTTTATGGATCACTAACTGTGGGATAGCTTTAAGCAATTGAGATTCCAACATTCGGATCACCGATGTACCAGAGTTACATACTAGCAGTACTATCGGCTGCTGTTCTTTTTTTTGCACATAATTACGCTCTATTCCAACACCAACATGCATCACTAAAAAACTAATTTCACCATCTGGGATTTGTCGTCCGTCCCAACTAGATACAGCACCCACAGTCATATCATAAGCAAGCGGATAATAACGTTTAATATGATCAGCTAATGGATTGGGTATCGTTATTTGATGCTCAACACGCAGTAACATTGGATGAACATGAGCCAGTAAGTCATGTTTTAGCTGCAGATCATTGAGCAAGTTGTAATTAAAGTGATCGTTAATAAAATGAAGTAAATGATCAATAAAAGCATCAGCATCATTGTCATTACGATCATCAACATGCCAATGCTTGATCCCAGTAACGCGACGGGCAGCAATTTGAATCGCGAGATGATTTAGTTCACAAGGTTCGATAATGGTTTGAGTTTCGCTCGCCATTAAGGCTGCGATTTCTTTGGCTGCTGATAGTGCATTATTTGGCACGTTAGCACATGTGGTTTGATCGCAACCCAAACCACGCTTTAAACGGCTGATCGCCACGCCACAGTAAACCATTAACTGATGCAGACCTTCATCGGTCAAATTAATACTATTCTGCTGCATTGCCGTTAACAGTGGCTGCTCTAATTGTGCAAAATCACACTCAGAGTAAAATAGCTCACATAAATTGATAAATGTAGGATCTGACGCCTTAAATTGGTACAAGATATGGGCAATACAAGCACGTATGGATGACTCTTTGCCAAACACTAACAGCCCATAATGGGGCTTGCTGTCTATCTCTAAATGGTATGACTGAAACAACTCACGTACTTCGGTCATATCAGCCTGTAAACAGGTACGGCTGACAAACCACTGATTAGCCAAATCATCCAATTTACAGCCATCTTGCTGGTTCAATAAACGCAACATCAAATATGTCACCCGATCTTTAACACTACGTGGTGACTGCTTCATTTGTTGGGTTTGCTGAGTGATATTGCTGTAACGTTGCTGATCATAAATATCAATGTAATACCCTTCACCTCGACGTAATAACAACTGAGCACCGTAGTGCGCTAAGGTATCATTTAATGCTGAAATGTCAGTACGAATCGTTCTGGTAGAAACATCAAAACGTTGTGCCAACTCTTGCTGCGGCAGTGTCTGCATCAGCAGTGCATCAAAAATTAAATTAAGACGAGGATAAGGGAATTGAATCATTGAATAATCCGTTAAATGATGTCCGTTTATATACGGAGGCTAACATTTGAAAACAATGCGTCATAAGACCTGGGTCATATTCACATTGGTTTCTAAATATTAACTGTTTCACAATATTTCATAGACTTATAAATATTAACGGACCGTTTCCGGTCCGTTAAATCAGATCACGTTACTTTAACAAATTCTTGGTCATATCAAGCAAAACACGCACATCTTGAGGGCGAGTATTACCCGTTTCTTTATCAATGATTGAGCTATAAATATGTGGAATGATTTTAGTTACACCGGCCTCTAGCGCAATTTGCATGATTTCTTCAAAGTTTTCTAAATCAATCCCGCCTGTCGGCTCTAACCAGAAATCTTGCTCAGCACACGCTTTAGCGACATAGGCGAATTCTTCACGGGTTTCTAACCCTCCCATTGGGAAGTATTTCACCGAGCTACCACCCATGTCTTTCAGCATCGCAATCGCTGATTCCACAGGAACGATCGCTTCTTTATTGCACGAGCTTAAAGGGCCGGTTGAGATCTTCACCATGCCCACAGTGCCTGTTGGTGAAATTAAGCCGTTAACAATACTTTGATCTTGACCGACTAATGCACGACTGGTTGCCACGCCAGTAAATACCTGATTAATGTGTTGTGGCTGAATATGCTGAGAGATCAGCGAAACCATCATCGATTGGTTTGGATCGCCAGCGCCAAGGCCAACAGAAACAGCGTTATTGATCTTATCGCTGTATTTTTTCATCTCTTCAACCGCTGTTTGTACATCAGGGTAGTTCTTAGATAGTACGCCAACTAAGACATGACCTTCTGCGGCATCATAGATTTCTGCTGCGTTATCAATAGAGCCAGCCAACACGTTTAAACATACGCGGTTTTTGTAGAATTTTGCTTTCAATGACATAGTGGTGTTCTCTTAAAAATTTAAAATAATGCTTTAATATTCTGATAAATAACGTCAAGTTGTGCGCTTGTGACACTGCGTACATCTATTTCAATGATCCCATCATTAGCTTTGTAGCCACGACAATAAATCGCAGGATCACCACCCTGAAGTCGTGCCACAATCTCAGGTGTTGTCATTGCTAATACCGTTTCATCAAAACAGATTTCTGCACGTGCAATGTCGCGTCCTGCGCTGTCCCAAACCACACGGCAATCAATGCCATTAAGGGTATTGAGTTGCGCCACAAAGTGTTCCATTTTGGCCACCATTTGCTGACCAGTTTCTTTTTCAGTTTGCAGGTACTCGGCAATGGCGTGGGTTAAACCTAAAATGCCTTCTTTACCAACTTTCATTGCACGACCAATACCTAATGACTGCTTACGCACCCATGCAATATATTGGCTACGTCCAACCACTAAACCACTGGTTGGCCCTTCAATGGCTTTTGCACCACTGTAAATAACCAGATCAGCACCCATGTTGTAGTAACACTGCAGATCTTCTTCAGCTGCAGCATCCACAATCAAAGGTAAGTTATGCTGTTTGGCAACGGCTGCCGCTTCTGCTACGGATAAAATGCTCTTTTGTACACAGTGATGGGATTTGATGTATAAAATCGCTGCTGTTTGCGGGGTGATCATGGCGGCTAACTGAGCAGGCGAACACTCATTGGCATAGCCCGCTTCTTTTAGTGTGCCACCACCTAATGTCACCATGGTGCCGACTGGTGCACCAAAGTTAACGTTGTGGCCTTTTGGCATCACAATTTCTGACGCCACGTTATGAGCGTGAGCGTGTAAATTTTCGAGTAAATACGGATCGTCTTTCACAATCACCGCAGCCACTGATTGAGCGATACCCGCCGAGGCACAAGAAACCACAATCGCATCTTCTACATTTAGCAACTTGGCAATATAAGCACCGGTTTTCACCACCAGATCTTTCATTTCAAAATACTGGCCAAGACCATCACGCACCGCATCCATCACGGTTTCTGTTGGTGTCGAAACACCTAAAATAGTCATACGACCTGACGCATTAATGACTTCTTTTAATTGGTATTTTTCATGAATTGAAGACATCGAATCCTACTCCGTAATTTGTCGTCATGATCTTGCCAGCAACCATGGCTGCGGCAGGTTTTAAGCTCGTCTTGCCACTGCGCTGATCATTATCAGAATCCACCAGCTCAACAGTTTCAGTGTTTAAATGGAAAAACGTTAAATCCGCATCTTTACCTACTTCTAACTGCCCTTTATTTTCTAACTTAAGTAACTTGGCAGCGTTTACTGTGACGCAATCAATCACTTGTTGTAGCGGTAAACCAATCGCTAAAAACTTATCCATAATGTGAGCGAGACTACGCACCGGGCCATGAATACGATTCTTGCAATAAATGTCAGAGCTAATCATGTCAGGATAAATACCTTGTTTAATCGCTTGCTCTGCCACTGCAAAACTAAAGCTTGCACCACCGTGTCCCACATCGAGTTTCACACCACGCTCAAGAGCACGTTGCATCGACGGTTTTAACTCACCTTCTGCAGTTAAAATGCGATTCGGTTTGCCGTTATAGCAATGGGTAATGATGTCCCCTTCACCTAATAAATCCGCTACGTCATCTAAATTAGGTGGGTTATTACCAATGTGTACCATCAAAGGTAATGGGCACTGATTACGTTGGATCTCTTTAGCTTTTATCAACGGTTTTAAACCATTGGCTTCCACCACACTGCCACTCATTCGGGCTTTGATCCCAACGATAAAATCGGGATACTGATTGACGGCTTGTTTCACTAACTCACCATCAATGTCTGCCATATCGGCTAATTCGTTTTGTCGCAGCAAACCAATTCGAGAAATATTTAAGATACTGTAAACATTGGTTTTTACTTGCTGACAACAGTGATAGAAATCACCCACATCATCGGCACCTACGCTACCAGCATCAATCACAGTGGTAACGCCAGTCTCAACCCCGACTAAGTCTGGTTCATCGTTATAAATCGGTGATTTGGAGTAGCAATGGGTATGACCATCAATCCACCCCGCGCTGATATAAAAATCACCCGCTAAATCCACCACCTTTTTTGCTGTTACATCCAGTTGACCCAGTGCTGCAATCTTGCCGTTCAGAACCGCAACATCCACCACTTCGCCACTCACTAACTTGCCTTGCTTAATTAATACGTCATACATTGCTTTGCCTTTATTGTGCTCTGCACCCAACATGCAGAGCACAACCTTTCAAGGATTAACTGATAGCAACAGGGAACAGTGAACCAAACACCATTGCACCGATAATCGCACCACCTGTAATAGGTTTATTCCATTGATAGAAAGCAAGCGCACCAATTAAAGAGCCAATACCGATTGGTAGTGATGCTGCAATTGCTGATAACACAATCAGAGGACCTAAGAAGCGACCCGAAGAGTTACCTGCGCCCATCATGACATCGGCACCGTAAGTCGAGTTACTTTGGTTGATGGTGTACTTACGCGCTAGGATGATCACATAACCAATAGCGACACCAAGGAAGAAACCCACAACCAATGAGGCAGCAAAGTTTTCGAGTGGATATACAATACCTGCGCCTAATAACAATGCTGGTACACCTAAACCAATACCAGTTTGAATAGCACCACCGATATCTAAGATACCCACCAAGGAACCTTCAATGATGCGAGCAAAAAGGAAACTTGCACCAAACGCCGCTACTGCACCGTAAACACCGGTATCCATACCCGCTCTTAACATGGCGACGAAAGCCACCTCGTTAAAAGCACCGATACCGTAGAGGTAATACATGTGTGTACCAGCAAAAACACCTGATGACAGCAAGCCAACAAAGAATGGGAAAGACCAGTCAGCGTACCAAAAATCATTCTTTAATTTATCGTCCATTTTCTTCAACTCCGGCTCGGTTATTTACCGCTGATACTTCCGTGGATGTAATGCAGCCAATCAGGAACAGTTAGGCTAAAGGATTCTAATACCGCAATATCAAAGCCACGGAAGAAGCCACTTAGAACAAACAGAGCGATAACGGCAAACAACATACTTTTCGTTACTTTATTCCAACCGCTATCTTCCACACCTTTACCAATCAAGATACCAAGTACTAAACCAGGCACGGCGTTACCCATGATCATTTGTGCCAAACCACCGAAAATAGTTGCCCAAAAACCAGAACGCTTACCTGCTTCAATCGCTGCTAACCAGAAGATCACCGGCATCGCCACGTTAACCAGCATGTTTGCTGCCGGAACCAGCACTTTTACCGCTGTAATTTGTAAGCTTTCAGGTACCGCTGATGCGGTTGAGTTAAGAAATGCCACCACAATCATACCGATGATGCCGCAGGCAATACCCATCTTCTTCGGATCATGTAAGGTTTGGGTGACATCACGATTTTTTACCATCAATGCCGCTGCGCCCCAGTTCGGTAAAATACGGTGGTCAACGTCTTGGGTAAATGCACCAGCAGCGACTGATGATGCCCAAGCATTGAAGAAAAAGCCTAAACCGAAAGAGAAGTGAGAAGCAGGATCCCCTTCACACGAGTTTAATTCCCCTAAAGTACGGAATGCCCCCATACCTTGAATAGTTGGAGCGTGATACATACGAGCAGCGCCGACACCCACGCCAACACCCACTAATGCACCAATAATTAGTGACTTTATTAAAATAATGAAGAACATTTATATACCTTTATATGTAGACACAAATAATGTTCGTAGCTAATAATTAGATTTGTTTGAAATTTAATTCATCAGTTTCTATTAATGTAATATTTACAGTGACATTAATAGTGATGGAATAAATAGATTTTTCTCGTGGTAAGAAAAAGAACATAAACTTCTCAGTAGTTTGTTTATGTTCTGCACTTATTATTTCAACATCCACAGGTTCAATTCGTAAAATAACATTATTAGTTTCTTTTAGAATTGTTTTTTGAACATTATTTAGTGCAGAACTAAAAGCTGATTGTTTTGTATTTCCTTTACCACTGACTTCAACCGTCGTAGTAATAGATTTTTTCATATTAACCGTGATGCTTTTTAATAAAGGCTTCAACTAACTTTTGACCAAGCTCTTCTTTATCCATAAAGCCAAAGCCTAAAACGTTACAACCTTCATTGATAGCTGTTACACCTTCTTCAACAGAACGCATACCGTAACGTGCTTTGTAACCATATTTGGTTTGGGCCGTAATTGCCCCTGCACCACCACTACCACAGAATGAAATACCAAAATCAGCTTGCTCTTGGTGCATGACATCACCTAGCTTCATATCTGCTGCCATACCAGGGATCACCGTTACAGCGCCGCCCGCCGCTTCTACACCCAAACCAACTTTTTGACCTTTACCTAAACGATCACCAATTACTACTTTAATAGTTGTCATAATTACACTCCTAATTCACACGTTAATTCGTTTTCTTTTGCCACTTCAAAGTGGACTGATAATAAATAGGTTTCTTCGTACGCTAAGGTAGGGAACCAAGAAACCACATCTGCTGATAATTGATGAGATAGTGGGGAAATATCTTCAAACATATCGACTTCAATTTCTGGTAATGACTCTTTTGTATAAGAGCGAATGACCATTGCTTTTAAATGTGTAAATAACATTTGTTGCTGAATAGCATCAGGAAAAATATTATTTTCTTTTAAAAGTGAAGTTGCTTTTTTATAGGTTTCTTCGCATTCCAACTCATAAATGCTGTAATCAACCGAAAACTTATTTCCAGACACTTTATCTCTCCTTAGTAATATAAGTGTCACCACTTATTGAATATGGTCATAATATTGATACGTTGAGCTAATGTGTAGATGATTGATTTCCATTTCAAAGCGGAAAAGGAAATTAATAGCAGATCTATGTCATATTTTTCTTATTAACCGCATATAAATCAGTAATTTATCAATTAATAAGAAATAAAAAACCACCAAAGAAAAGAAATACTTATCGTTAATTCTGTGATTTCCTCCACAAGCGAGCAGAAAACGGCAAATAAAATAGCGCTATAAACATAAAGGTATATGCAATTTGGAAATAGAAAACGATTACACTTCTTTGCTTTCTTTGAACTAGGGACTGTAACAATGTTCTGAATTCGGTAACTTGAAATCAGTTGGGTATAGTTATGTAACATATACTTACATTATAGATAAATCATTAAGTATGCTTAAATCAAATGTCAACTTAAAATGCGCGCCATTATAGAATTTAACTGGCATAGCACACATGCGATTAGCGCATTCACTTTTCCTTAGTAGCCTAGCGTTTTCCTCATCCACTTATACATATGCTCAATCTTTTACTCTCCCTCTTTGGAAAGAAGAAGCTCAAGCTTTAGGTTACGAATTACCCAAACCGATTGGCTTTAATTTGAGTTACATGGCGTTAGAGCAAGGTATTGATGTAACTAGCATTGGCTTTAATGGCCTTAACCTGCCTTCTTTTGTGCGCAACATCGATATGCAAGCAGAGCAAGGCAAACAAACCAGTGAAGTGCTCACCCTACGGGCGGATATGTGGCTATTTCCGTTTCTGAACCTCTATGTCTTAGGTGGCAAGATGACGGGTAAATCGGAAACTGCAGTGAACTATGATGTTGCTATTAAGCCTTTATTCCCAAACCGCCCAGACCGTCACCTCAAAGGCCGCATTGATAACTTCAAGCTTGATCTTGATGGCTACTTATATGGTGGTGGTGTAGTGCTTGCTGGTGGCTATAAGCGATTCTTTGGCTTAGTTGATATCAGCTATACCGAAACAGAGCTAACCGTCATCGACGGCAGTATTTCTGCATGGGTGATCAGCCCTCGTGTAGGTTACGACTTTTATCAACAAGGTGTACCACTACGAGTTTGGGCCGGTGCGATGTATCAAAATGTTGAGCAATCGCTATCTGGCAAACTCACCGATCTCAATCTTCCTTCAGGATTACAACCTTGGGTTAAAAATGGCAGTTTCCATATCGAGCAACAACTGTCGACACCATGGAACCCAATCCTCGGGATGCAATATCAGCTCAATCCAAGTCTGTATTTATTGGCAGAAGCCGGCTTTGGCGATCGCTCCAGCTTATTTACATCCATTGATTTTCGTTTTTAAGTCAGAGATCAGCAATGAAACCTTGGCAACTTTCCCCATTATTGATTATTTGTAGTTTTTCTCACTTAGCCTTTGCTGATACAACACAATCAGGTTGGGTAGATCAACTACTGGAAAAACTCGGCGCTAGTGAAACGATTGATACTTCAGAAGGTATTGATTGGGGAGTATTGCCGGGGCCTTTTGCTAACCCTGAACAAGGGGTCGGATTTGGAATGGCAGCGGTTGGGCTTTACTCACCTACAGGCTGGACACCCAGTACACCGTATTCAACATTAGCGATTAAATCCTATCTATCCTCAGCTGGCTCTTATGGATTAGGGGTTGAAAATCGAAGTTACTTAAATCAAGACAAACTGCGCTTGATCGGTGATGCATGGATCAGCCATTCCCCCCAACATTACTGGGGAGTAGGAAAAGCTGCCGCACAAAACGACAACAATAAACGTGAGTATAACGGCCAGATCATCAAACTTGCGCCAAAGGTGTCATACCAGTTTTTACCTCATCAATACGTCAGTGTTGGCTGGGATTATCAACATTATTCACAACAAACCTTAGCAAAGACTAACGATGTTGGTGAGCACAAACTTTCAAATCAACAAAGCAGTGGTATAAGCATTGCGTTGGAATATGACAGCCGAGATTTTGAACCCAACCCATACCGTGGTCAATTGTGGTTCGCGGAATGGGTTGATTACAAAACCACATTAGGCTCTGATCAAAATTACACACGCCTGACCATGAACTACCGTCAATATGTTCAACTTGATAGCAATAACATTATTGCTTGGGATGTCTACGGGCAACGGGTTGATGGTGATATTCCTTGGTATGGCTATGCGGAAATGGGTAACGATAAACGTATGCGTGGTTACTATACAGGGCAATACCGTGATCGTTATTTACTGTCTGGACAAATAGAATGGCGTCATCGTTTTAACCATCGTCATGGTATGGTGACCTGGCTTGGCGGAGGTAATATCGCCAACAAAAGTGAGCAGTTACTTTCAAGTAAGCTATTACCTAGTTTAGGTGTCGGCTATCGCTTTGCCTTTAAGCCTCGAATAAATGTGCGTGTCGATTACGCCATTGGTAAAGACAGTTCCGGTTTTTATTTTCACATCAATGAAGCTTTTTAATGAAAATACACGCACCTTTGATCGCAGCATTCAGCCTTTGTGCTTTATTCGTCAGCCCATACAGTAAAGCATTGGATGCGCCTATTGGCGTACGTCCATGCTGTGCCTTTGGTCAAGATTTAAAAACCGAATTATTAGGTATGCCCATTCCTTTTTTCTCAGTAGAGAATATTGTCGATATACCAATGCTCGGTAAACATAGCTACAACGATGGATCACAAAGCGTTATTTCAAGCTTATTCGGATTAGGCGGTGAATCTAATGGCTTAATCTTTACGAGTAAGGGGGGATTTATCGATACAGCTCACGTCCGAGATACGGCAGATTTCACTTATTATTTATATCAACAAATTCGCCAGCATCTTGGATCCCATTATCGAATAATCTTACCCACGGAATTACGGGCGCGCCACATTCGGTTACAAGAGAATAAGCAACTACTTACAAATAAAGAGAAGCAATCACTGAGTCTCGAGCTTGCGGCTCTATTAGCTTTTCGATTAGCACAATGGCATGAAATCGCACAGTGGTTTGGCTATGAATCAATTATTGGCTTTCCTGAATATGTCTCTGCTTTTTCACCTGAAGATCTCTATTCCAACATGTTAGGTGCTATCACAGCTAAACAAGTGCTAGAGCAGCAACCCGATCTTTCTCCGTCAGATTTTTCTCAAGCCATGACTGATGCTTTTAACGATCAATTACAGCAATTAGGCAGTGTTTCAGCAGAAGAAACCAAACGCAACATACAGCTGTTAAATGGTCAGTGGTGGGATCACAATACACGTTTGCCACAAAAGTGGGTGGTGTTAAAACGTGATTATCAACTGGGATTAACTCTCTACCCTAATGGGGTAAAAAACGGAGTTCCTCTTTCTTTATCTACCGAACTGAGCAACGGTGATAATAATGGTATGTGGGCGGAGTTGTATTTACATAATGTAGGCAATGAAGAAACGTTTAACGCGCTCGCTCCTGAGCTCACAAACAATATGGTCTGGCAACCTGCTCAATTTCAACAACTCGCTACTTTTGCAAAACAACAAGATTATAAAGAACGCGGCAAAACTACCCAGGTAGTTAAAGACTAGAGTTGGCAAATACTCACTTACGATTAACCTTATAAAATAACAGAGCTAAAAAAACTCTTCTTGCACAGAGTGCAAGAAGAGTCATGGTTATCACTAAGATGCTATATTAGTGAGAACGATATATATCCATAAAGCTTTCTATTGACATCGGTTTATAAAAGTAAAACCCTTGATATTGCTTAATTCCCCATTGATCTAACATCTGTTTTTGTTTTTCTGTTTCAACGCCTTCAGAGATGACAGAAAGCTCCAGTTTTTGGGCTAATAGCACTAAAGATTCAACAACATAAATCGATTTAGGATTATGTTCAATTTGCTCAATAAAACAACGATCTATTTTTAAATAATCAAAATTATAATCCGTCAAATAATACGGTGAAGAGTACCCTGTACCATAATCGTCAAGCGCAAAGAACATGCCATTTTGATGAAATTTTTCCATACGCGCTTTCACATGAACATTCGAAAATGGTGCTGATTCCGTAAACTCAAGCACCAGTTCAAACTTAGGCGCCAATAATAAACTCGCTTTATAAATACTTTCGTCAAACAAACAACGTTCCGTCAAATTAAAACTCAATTTTAGTTGTTTACTCAAAACCATTAACTGACTTTGATAAACCTGTGTCATCAAAGAGCAGGTTAACAAGGATGTTAAGTGTTGACTCTCTATATAGGGTATAAATAAATAAGGCGGTAAAACTTGACCTTTTTTAGTAATCCAACGAGCTAATACTTCAGCCCCAATAATATCGCCTTCCTTGTTAACAATGGGTTGAAGGTATGGACGAATAATATTGCGTTTGATACAAACTCGTACCCAGATTTTTTTGCAGTAAGCGGCCGATGTATAACTACTTACCATGCAGCCCAATAAGAGCATTAACAAGTAAACATATTTAGTTTCTATAAATTGTTTTAGAGCGAGTGCCGGATCAACATCAACAAAAAAATCAGCGTCGTCGAGATGAAAATAGTACTCATCGCGATGATTTAACAAATCATGCTTAACTAACTGATTACCTTCACCAATTTCAATATTATCAAAAACGGTAATATAGCCTCTACCAATACTATCGATAACATTAAAACGAAGCGGTTTAAAATATATTTTTAAGTAAGTATTCGCTCCAACTTGCAACGTATAAGACAAGGTTGGCTTATGCGTTAGTAAGCTTTTTACCTTAATATTAAAACCTTTTACTGCCTTCATCTTCATTGAATACAGGCGATTTCCAAATGTACTGTATACATAATAATCATTATAAATCACAGATATACTGCTAACATCTTTATGATCGGAGACATAACGCTTTAACTCCCTCTGCTCAGCTAAAGTCGGAATCGTCATCTTCGAAAACATAGGAACTAGTGTATCTTTACTATCAACAACTGAATAAAAGGTTTTCCGTTGTATTTCATGCTCATTGTGAATTTTTGTATCAATATCGTGTTGATAAAGTAGATAAGTACCGCATGCAAAGATAATGAAAAAGAACGTAGAGCACACGATCAATGTATAAAGCTTCATGTATTTAATGTTCATATAAGAACGATCCCATTTAAAGCCATATTTATTGCGTTGTATAGCACCATAACAACTCTTTATAACAAACTAAAGGAAGCAATTACGCCCCAGATTCATTCTTATAAAATGAATACACTTAAATTCTATTTTCTATCGTAGCATATGATTTTCCAGCACGATGACTGATAAAACTAAGATCTTTTATATTAAGAATGAACATACGCTCTTTCTCACCATATAAAATATACATCGCTGTTATTCGCGCGCGACGTTGTAAAAAGGCCAATATAGCTGGAGGGGTATTCACCAAAATGATGACTGCTTTTATCTATTTAACTTTAGAATTTTTATACCGTTTATTTTCTATAAAAATCGGGCGGAGTATATCAAAACTTAATGTAATTACAATCACAACACAAAAACAAAACCACTAAACAACACAAATAAAACGCAAATTCATCAATGAGATAAATTTACAATAAAATTCACTTATCTTGTTAATAAAAATATATTGCAATAATTCAGTTTTGTTCCTTACTTTTAATTAAAGTCATACTTATCTTATTCAATAAGAATATAACAGATGAATATAGTTAGGTTGATTGTGAGTAATTAAGGCCGAGTCATTACGACCTTAATTAGATGTCAATTAGTATCCTTTTTACATAAATATGAACTGACGATATAACTCATTGAGCTTTTCTCTAAAAATACCAACGTGTATTTCATCATTCGTATCACAAGCCACCAATAGTTCTTTTTCTGTTGTCGTAATTTGCTGGCATAACTCTGATAGATTAGAGCAGAACTCAACACTATGTTGTGCGGGCTCATTATTATCTATCCTTGCTTTTTTACGTTGAGAGGAGGCTGGTGTAATATTATGCGCTTTATTATATTCCACCTGACGCTCTCGGCGTTGTTGTGATTCATTCATCGCTTGCTGCATTGCAGGCGTCATTTTATCAGCATATAAAATCGCTTTACCGTTTGCGTTACGAGCTGCACGACCAATGATTTGAATCAGCGCCTGTGTTGAACGCAAAAATCCCGCATGATCGGCATTTAACACTGCGACCAATGAGGCCTCTGGAATATCTAATCCTTCTCGTAACAGGTTTATCCCAATAAGCACATCAAATTTACCTGCACGTAAATCATCTATAATTTCAACCCGTTGCTCGGTTTTTACTTCTGAATGAATATAACTGACCTTAATACCTTGCTCTACCATTAACTCATACAATGCCTCTGCACTTTTTTTCGTTAATGTCGTCACCAATACGCGTTCATCTTTTTGCGTACGCTCTGATATTTCTTTTAATAGATCGTCGGTTTGAGTCGCTAAAGGACGCACTTCAACAATAGGATCAAGCAAGCCTGTCGGGCGAATGATTTGTTCTATAACATGCTGCTGAGATTTTTTGAGTTCGTACTCACCGGGGGTAGCTGATACAAATACGGTTTGTGGTTTTATTTGCTCAAATTCTTTAAACATTAAAGGTCGATTGTTCTTCGCTGATGGCAACCGAAAGCCATAATCAATTAATGTCTCTTTACGACTCACATCACTGCGATACATTGCAGAAATCTGCGGGATCATCACATGGGATTCATCAATAAACAGTAAGCCATCTTCCGGTAAATAATCTAATAAGGTCGTCGGTGGCAAGCTAGGATCGCGATCGTTTAAATAACATGAGTAGTTTTCTAATCCTGAACAATATCCAAGCTGCTGCATCATTTCTATATCATGTGTCGTGCGCTCATACAGCCTTGCCGCTTCCACAATACGATTTTCATTATTTAATTCAGCGACACGCATTTCTAATTCTTTTTGAATTTCAATGCTGGCTTTCAGTAACTTGTCTTTTGAAGCGGCATACAAGGTTTTTGGAGAAACAAAATAATGCTCAATGTCGCCCAACACTTTCCCTGTAATAGGGTCAAGCCATTGTAGTTGCTCAATGGTGTCATCAAACATCACCACACGTATTGCTTTTGATTCTGAATCTGCTGGATAGATATCAAATATTTCACCATGGACACGGAAAGTTGCTCGTTCAATCGTTCGCTCACAACGGCTATATTGCAGCGCGACAAGACGTTGAATAAAGTCTTCCCTTTCGATGGTCATACCCACTGATAACGGAATTTGTACCGCGCGATATTGAGCTGGATCGCCTAAGCCATAAATAGCAGATACCGATGCCACGACAATCACGTCTTTACGTTCTATCAACGATTTGGTGGTCGATAAACGTAATCGTTCCAATTGTTGATTCACTGCAGAATCTTTACGAATAAAGCGATCACTACCAGGAATATACACTTCAGGTTGGTAGTAATCGTAATAAGAGACAAAATACTCGACAGCATTTTCAGGAAAGAAACGTTTCATTTCACTATAAAGTTGTGCGGCAAGCGTCTTGTTATGAGCCAATATTAAGGTAGGACGCTGAAGACGATGGATCATATTTGCCATCGTGAAAGTTTTCCCAGATCCGGTAACCCCTTGCAGGGTTTGGTGTGTAACACCGTCTTGAATATTACCGATTAATCGCGCTAAAGCTTCAGGTTGATCGCCTGATGGAGGATAAGCGGAATGCAAAATAAACGTATTCTGTGACATAAAAGTTACCTTTTAATGAGCGGCTTTTGTCAGTATACATAACGCATTATATTTTGCTGTTTAAACACTTAATCCCTTGCTACAAACTAATATTAATATTTTAGTTATCCAACTATCTCCTCAAGTATTGGCACCGAATCACAAAATATAAACAACAGCATTTTCATCGCACGAATTACATCATACACATAAAAAAGCCGACTCTATCAGTCGGCTTTACTAAACAAATCGATTGGAAGTAACACTATTCCTGTGTTGAATCTGTATCTTTTTCGCAGAACATGGTTGCCGCTAAACGCGCAAGGTTATACGCATCGACATAACCCGAATGCTGACGCCCTTCCCATTCAACACCAGCAATTTCCATTGCGGCACGTTGACCTAATCGTTTATTCGTCACATGACGCTGTAATTTAAATAAAGTGGCAAGATTTAAATATTCACGAAAAGGGACTTTTAGCTCTTTAGCTAAACATTCCTTTTTCAAAATACGATCGTCATGTCCCCACGCTGCATAGATCTTATGTCGACCACCAAACTTTTGTTCGATCGATTTTAATATCACAGAAAGCGGCTTGCCATTTTTTTCAACGACCTCAGGTTTGATGCCCGTTAGTTCAGTACAAAACGGCGAGATTTCATCTTTTGTAGGACGCACATAATGTTGTGCCCGACGAACAATTTTTCCGGTGTTGAGATCAAGCTCTGCCACACCAATTTCGATGATTTCACCGGTTCTAGATGTGCGGCCATCATTCCAACAACACATTTCGAGATCGAAACACACAATACGGTCAAAATTCATTAGTTATCCAAGTGTCACAGGCAAAACAGCCGTTAATAATACCATTTTGTGTTAACTGCTTCATCCGTTAAGAGATGAGAGAAACCTATTCTATGGTGTTAATAGAGAAAAACATACAGCGAAATAATTAAGCTCACACTATCTGTAAGTACCGTTCAACAACGTACATTTTGCCCTTTAGTTTATACCGTTTTTAATACTGGATTACATATCAGTTGATAAGAAAATCAAAGAAGATGCCGCTTGGATTGTGGGATCATCGTGTTCTAACAGTAAATTGCATAATCCTTTGTATGGTTACGTCAGTGAGTTAAGAATAGTTAATAGACCTTTATCACCCAATGAGTTGTTAACAAAAGCCTAGATTTCAAATGTAAAAAAGCCCGCAATTGCTTGCGGGCTTTTTTATTTGGCTCCTCCTGCTGGACTTGAACCAGCGACATACGGATTAACAGTCCGCCGTTCTACCGACTGAACTAAGGAGGAATTGTCATGGTG
>NZ_PYNV01000025.1:0-57461 GCF_003026095.1 Photobacterium sp. GB-72
AGATAAGATTTTCAGTTTATGATTACTAGTTTATTTTTATTATCATCATTTTTTATTTCAAGTGAAAACCAATAAGAACGTTCAGTTTACAAAGGCTATATTCAACATAAAGATGAAGATTGTTGACTCTATTTATATAAAAAAGATTACTCGACGTAGCGGCTTAATAATATCAGTTAATATGGCCAAGGCTAACTCGATATCTTTTACATACTACCCAAAAGATAATTTAACTAAGTTATCAACCACTAAAATTACTGGCTCTTACATTGCCAATTTAAACCATCATTTACAATGCTTTAGGAGTCAAAACTCCAAACAAACAAAAATATGTTTAACAAGGATTAAATAGCGATATTATAAACACTGAAACGAATGAGTTTATTCTTGGGTATTTGAATACTCCTTTTAAAGATGGAACGTTAACAGATGATCCAATTATTGGAGAAAAAATAACAGGTTATATTTTCAAAATTGAACCAAATAAGGATCAATATACATTGAAATATAAGATATACCCTAAAAGCCAAAACTCAACAGTTGAAAATTTTAATTTTGTCCAGAAGGTATATAGTGGAACAGCTAATATTTCATTTAAAAACAACGATAACGTATGTATTAATGACAATAATAACTCTAGCATCTGCATAAAAAAACTTGATGCATTGGCACAACATATACAAAATTAATTGAACGATAAAGTTAAATGTAATATATTGATAGAGCTGTCGTCCTTAAGCAGCAAAATAAATAGCAGTTCTAATCATTTAATTTAAAAGCCGACAGTTAACGTCGGTTTTTTTATAGATTAACTGATAAAGATGTATTACATTTAATGGTGTCCGCTGCCTGAAACGGTCGATTCACACGGCTCTCACAATTGCCTTTACCAACTTCTTGGTAACACCCTCATCCATTACAGTATCTATAGCTAAATACACGTTAGCTATATGTGCTATTGCACATCTACGTTGTTGGGTTTAACAACGCCCGCTCCCCAAACCACTACCACCTATACCAAGGAAATACATATGACAGACATCAAACTATCTATAAACTCAAAAAATTTTCTTAAAAATATCGAAAATAGTTTCACTAACAAAGAAATTGTACTTGCCGATCTTGTGCAAAATGCACGTCGTGCTGGTGCCAGTGAAATTCACTTTCGTACTGATAACACAACGCTTCGAGTCCGCGATAATGGCTCTGGTGTTTCTGACATGAAACACTTGTTCAATGTGACTGAATCGAGTTGGAAAAACAATCAAGAGTCACCTTTTGGCTTCGGTTTTATCTCAACACTATTTAGCTGTAAGAATTTATGTGTGGTTTCTGGCCACTTTTATATTTCAGCTCTAACTGAGGATATCAAGAATGGTCAGTCATTTAGTATCAAAACAGTTGACCATTTCGTTAATGGTACAGAAATTACCATGCACGATTATTATTTATCTGAACGTCAGATAAAACAGCACCTTTATGATATCGCGCAGGTATCTGAAATTAAGGTGTTCTATAACCAAGTTGAACTGGAATCAAAGCTTCAACACACAAAATTACTTGCTGCTAACTATGTAGCGAAAAATTTTGAATATGGAGTGATATATTTCAACCCAACGCTAACAGAATCTAGCTGTGTGTACGTACACGAGTACTTTAAAGAGTCAGTATCTCCCGGTGGGTATCGTCACGCTTTGGAAAACAAAATAATGTTTGAAGGCTGTAATATCGTCAAGCTTTGTCCAAAAAAAGTGAAAGCTCGGATGCCTGACCGCCTAGATTTGCTTAATGAAGATGATATTTATCGAGCAATCCAAATCACCACTCGAGAAACAGTCAAAAAACTTTTAAAGGAAAGGCTGTCTTCTGACGATCTAGACATTGTTAAAACCACAGTTAGTAAATACAAAAAGTTACTAACTTACAATAGTTACAAAGCTCTACTTAATGACGTGGATTATTTACCAATCAGTTATTTTATTGATCTAGGAGAGAAGTTTCCAACTGGTGAGCCTATATACCTAATATTTTCAGATGAGGTACTGAGCTCGAATGAAATTAGTGATCTGCATATTGTTGACGGTCTTAATTACGAAGAATCAGAATCGTTTTTACCAGAGATGTATGCTTATCTCCATGGCGCATACAATCTGCTTATCGAACTCGATTCTGACCACTGGATTTATGACCAAATTGTTTTTCTAGAAGAAGCTAAACTTCATTTAGAAGTCAATAATCACTACAAAACCGCAACTATCAATCACATGACAGTAACGTACTGTGATAGTTATAGTATCGGTGGTCCACTCGGCAGCATTGATGATTCGTACTCTTCTTTTTCGTTAGGATGCGGGAGAGGAATCGTTTTCCCTAACGATTGCAATAAAGGTGAAGTTTTCAAGCAAATCAATCATTTAGATTACGACGAGGACAATGTTGATTTTATTATTGAAGAAGGCCAACAAACGCTTCTTGAGTCTATTTTACTAAATCAAACAGATGATGTTGCCAAGATAATTGAACGTGCGATCAAAGAACTACCTGATTCAATAATGAATAAAATCACTGACAATATTGTTTCATTTACGAAAGATGAAAATGGAACACTTGTCGTTACTAAATCACCTAAATAACAAACCACCTACTGTATTTGAGCCACCAGCTCAAACACTCTCACAAGCGTCCGTATTCCACGGAGTAAACCTATAAACCAAAACAGCATATTAGATTCTAATATGCTGTTTTTTACCTTAATCACTTCTTGTCCAGAAAGAATCAGTACAATTTAAAGAAAAATTTTGCTTTCAAATTGAAAATAATCCAATATGAATAAAATAGCTCGATGCCTGAAACGAGCTTAAGCGCCATGGCAACCTCAAAATATCTTTACCTTTCCTTGGTAACACCCTCATCCATTACAGTATCTATAGCTAAATACACGTTAGCTATATGTGCTATTGCACATCTACGTTGTTGAGTTTTACAACGTTCATTCCTCAAACCACCACCGACTTTTTTAGAAGCGAACTACAACACTAGAGTTATCGTAATTCTAAAAAACAGTCATGTTTATACAATTCACTAAAGGGGTATTTATAACTTATGCTTGAGCTTCTAATAAACGGTGAAATCCGCGTTAGTACAGTTATAAAGTTAATTGGTCAATATTGGTCGTTGATAGGCGGCATAATATTACTAATTATCGTTGGTGTAGTAACCATGACAAAAAGTGATAAAAAATAAACCATCTGCTACATCAAGGAGACCGACTTATGGCGCAGAATGCTATTTTTAATTTTACAGACGATCAAATCAATCGATTAATTAATGATCCTGCTTATTTACAATCCCAAAAAGATAAACGTTTTTGCCCTCACTGCAAAACCGAACTTACTAAACAGTACGGATGTGAAATCAACCAATTAGGCGCTTGTGATGGGGCTAAGTTTGAAGATGGTCTTGATCTTAATATGGTCCTAGACATGGAACTTAAACATAAGCAGAGCGACTATAACACGCTGAAACTACAAATAGAGACTATCTATCAAGATCCAAGCTAAAACACTTTAGTTTGCAGCGGCGAGACATCTTGCCGCTCCACTAAAGACACTTCGTGTCCCACATAAATCTTCTAGTTTCTTGGTTTCAGTCCCACATAAAAAACGTTCATATAGCTAAATACACGTTAGCTATATGTGCTTTGCACATCTACGTTGATGGGCTTTACAACGTCCAGTACCCATAACACAAACTATGAGGAACCTATGCCTCGATTAACTACCACCATTAAAAAGACACTTTCTTTATCTGGAAAAAACGGCTCTCTATCCTGCAACGAATGCGAATCACTTTCGAAGTTCGTTATTGACCAGGATAGAAGTGTCCAGTGTGCCGATTGCGGCGATGTAAAAGGACTGTTGTTTAACAACAAAGCTTCTTTGAAAAAACTTCTGTTGAGAAAAAATCCTGACGGATACAGCAATCTCAACTGTGCCAATTGCCATTGTATTGGCGATTTTGAAATCACACTAACTGGTCAAGTTTGCTGCGCCGAATGCGGCATTGAAATCGACCGACTACGACTACCTAAATAGGAGATAACGAATGTCTTTTCAAGTAATCATTGAGACTCAAAATAAAATTTTAGATCAGCACTTTGGTTTATTAGACTTCGGTTACCTTACCGTCATTCACAAACAAACAGATCGTGAACAACGGTTTGATACAGCGCTATATTCGATTGAAGATGATCATCTTGTCATTTCTGTAGAACAGGTTGGTATTGACGAAAACGATAAACCATTAGTTACACCGGTTGATTGGGAGCACATCTGTGCAAATAAAAACCAATTCAAAATAGAGATGTATGTTGGATTTGATGATCCGTGTAAAGAGACTGCGCCGCCATCCGTTAAATATGGAAGAGCGTATGTGGACTACGGTACTCATCATAAGGATTCAACTTTAGATATCGAACTCGATAATTACTTTGAGTAAATCTGATTAAGGAGTGAATACGTGACTAATGAACTAGTTAAAATCATTAAAAATGATGATGGCGATATCCTACCAAACGTTGAGCAAGAATGGTGCTTAGTTGATGCTAACCCTTCATTAGACGTGGCTAGAGTCCTATGTACACAGGCGGTACTGGATATAGACACAAATGCTGAATGGGAAGAAAAGTCCGTTGCTCGTGGCGGCATTACATGTGACAAGTGCATTACCATTATCAAAGCATACAAAGCCGTTAAATTGTAATAGGTAAATTGATAATTAATATCCTTACTGGCTATCGGACAAATTGAACTAATCCGGTACTCACTTTATTACGCTTACATCGACCAAAAATTATTTGATTGCTTAAGTTTACGTCCAAGCAGCTTTGCTTAGCATGTGAGCAAAACAAGCATAAATCCAAACCACCACCATTAAGAGTTCACACTCTCTTCATTTAAGGAAACCACAAAATGAACACTCAACAACAAGAACATGTAGCAGTTTTTCTAAATAAACCTTTTTTCATGGAAATGCCTGGAGAGGGCGCTGTTTTGGAACTGTTTCGCAATGATTTAAGCAATATTCTATCGCTTAGTTTTAACAATATTGATCCACTTGAACTAGATGCATTCGATAATGCACCAATTTATTGTGGCTTAAAAACCAACACAAATGGCGCATGTATGATCTATTTTGAAATCGGCTGCCTCAGCTTCGAGCAACCATTCAATATAGCTCTATTGTTGGAAGGTGGTAAAACATCGCACGATAAGATGTCATTTAATGCAAATGAAAAAGAGAGGCTGTTAATTTCAGCTTTTCTGATTGATCACGATACCAACTTGGTTAAATCAATGCGAGTTTTCACATTACCATTAGTCGTTAGTCAAGACCTGCATCGATACATCCAAAAACAGTTCATCATCCCGTCATCTAAAGAAGCAATTGATGGAGCAAACACGGAAATAATGCAATCAGCTTCATCCTTTGACGAAGCCATTAAAACAGTCGACATGCACCTTTGTGGAGTTTGATTATATGTTGTTAGATTGTAGTTGTTGCGGAAAACTATTTCGCGGTGAACAAACTGCCTCTCATGATACCGGCTTTGGTACTTGCCAAAACTGCGAAGAGAGTAATATCGAAAAAGCAAATCGTCTACTCGATGAAGCCATCCTGAAGATTCAACCCAATCTCAAGCCGAACAAGCTTAAGACCTTCAATTCTTGGCCAATTGATAAACAGCGAAACTTTGCCATGGAGATGATTCAAAAAGGTATTATCAGTTTTTATTAATATCAAACCGCCCTTAAACACCATGCGAATTTAGTCGCATGGTGTTTTTTTATAAAGGATAGCCAAATCATATAAAACCACCTGCCACCTAGAAGGAACTATGAAGACATTTCTAGTTGAAACAGCCTCAATAACTGGTGATGAATTTACCACTCAATTAGCGATGATTGAATCGACATCATTAATTACAGCAATAGCAATTGCCAATATTCACCACTGTAAGTCACTAAATTTACCGATTGATAAAATGACTTGGGTAAGTGCTAGCAAAGGTCGATGTCATCAAACTGATGTTTCGATGGTTTTAGCTAATGAGATAACCCAAAACGCAGTAAGTATACTAAAAAATTGCGTTACCTTAGTTACGCAAGACGAAGTAAATAACTTTAGTCTTAAACTGCCAGTAAGTTTCATCAACTGTGCAGCATAAACAAAGCTAATTATTAAAACAAAGGCAACCAGTGTGTTGTCTTTTTTTTTTTGTTCAAAGAAAAAAACAACAAATATACGACTATTAATACTTTTATAATAATCGCTTTAAATGGAGGTTTAGATAGATGCTGGCAACAAATAATACTGAGAGAATTTATACTAGCGAAATCCTTAATACTAATGCTGAAATTGATTTGTATAGGCTAATTACTAATTCTACAAACATCAATGTAATTAATGACCACGTTATGATTAAAGCAGCTGAGATCATTGCTCTTATACCAACCTACCAAGTCATTAAACTCAACATCAAACCCATTTTAACTATGAGCAAAATATCAAGCATCACTTTTGATATTTCGTTGCGTGAATGCCGCGTTAGTATCTGCTGCCTGTTTACCGACAAGCATCAAAACTTGAATATTCAGGACGATATCGTAATGGCATTAATCAAAATCATGGTTTTAAATTTAAAGTGTCAGATCACTCTTTCAAACAACAGCACTTCTTTCACTCCGACATTACTCAATAAAGACGATGACTCATATGAAGGTTACATTATTGAATTACAGCGAATCCTTCATTTCTTAGGGTTTGAAGTTAACCGAAATCGAGACTTCGACTTAATGCATTATTGTTCGGCCATCAAAACAGCTAAGACACTCAATAGAACGCATCCTTATATCGAAACACTTGAAAGGCTAGTTATCCTGAAAAAACAAATTAAAGGCGCAATTTTGCCAATTAAGGAATAATATCGATTTATATCTTCTTGTTGACTAATGATTGATAACGTTCTGAGCTTGTAGAATGCACATACCTTGATGTTGCAGTTAGATCTGCATGACCAGCGTTTTGCTGAATATGAGAGAGAGGACGACCACGTTCAACATCATGCGAGATACCTGAGTGCCGTAGCCAATGAGGTGTCGCGATTCTCAATACAGATGCATCAGATAGGTCATTATTTTCTTCAGCCAACTGTGCTGCAAATTCAAAAACCTGTTTTACTATTTCAAAAATACGTGATGCTGAGAGGTTAACGTCAATCTGACCTTTTTTATCTCCTCTAGACGCAATCTTATGTCGAATAAAAATTGGCTTATCATCATTGGTTGGTAGGGGACTAAGACCAAGATATTTTCGATAACGAATAATCGCTTTCAGCCAATCTTCACACACTTCTATCTGCCTACTTTTACCGAACTTGGATCTTGGAACATTCAAAACCCAATACCCTGACATTTCCTGAAATTGGTTCCAGCAGCAACTATAGCCAGGTCTGTCTGATACTTCACTTATACGTAAATAACCCGCGTACATCGAAGTGATAAGGAATAAGGTTCGTTCATGAATATCAGGTTCGTTTTCAGCTGATCGTAATGCCGCTTTATAGCAATAATGCCATTGTTTAGTCGTCAAATATCTTAATGATTCGCTTTCTCCTGATTTCGTTAACGTTCGGTTATTACGAAGATATTGAGAAACAGGATTTTTATCAATCACATCTTCATCTATTAAAAAACGAAACAATGCGGAAATATTGAGAAGATTTGTCCTTAGAGAAGCATCTTTTATGCGGTAATCTTTCGTCGAATCATTATTAACGAAAGGTCGCCAGTTTACGTTCAAACTGCGCAGTGATCCCTTATGCGTAGGTTGCGGACTCCGCGCAATAAGTTCTGCTGGTGGATTACGTAACCACTTCACAAACTTAGCAATATCGCGTTTCGTTACGTCTAATAAAGCCTTTTGGTAATAGTCGTATAGCCACACGAAAAACGTATTGCAAGACGAACGGTAACTTTTAAAGCTGTTATCAGTAAACTGACACAAAAAGTCAGTAACTAGCTCGTATTCATACGATATGTCTACAAAAGACTTCTGCATTAATTTTAGATTAAGCTCTTGGTTTGGCTGTTCGATGAATTGAATGGTGTCGAAGTATGCTGTTGTCATTATGCCTCCATCCTGCTGTGATTATATACAGTATCAAAGTTGACAGTTAATTGTTGGATAACTTGCAAATTTTGAAACCGATGTAATGATGCATACCTGAAAGACCGTCAGATAGCATATCGAAGGATGACGGAGAGTGTGGCTGCTATGATTTAATGTATGAGTCAGAGCATATTAGCAAAACCAAAAGTTTCGGCTTTTCTTTTACGTATTTTGTAACCAGAGTTTGAGAGTAATGGAATTTTTTCAGATAGCTAACGATATGCGCATAAAATCTAAAAGTAGTACGAACGCAGTTGATATAAAGGATTATTGCCGTTTAGAAAAAGAGTATGCCGAGCTAGGTTTTAATAAATTAAGATCGGATATAAATCAATTTAATAAAGTACGTTATCGCAACACGATTGATGACGTAGTAATTAACCATATAGATAGCTATAAAGATGCATTTAGCATTTACTTTAAAACGGCATCACGTACAGTCGAGCCTAAGATAAGTAATTGTTGTTTAAATTATTACGCAGTACTCTTTAATGCTTTAGCCAGTGGTGTTGAAACTGAATACCAACTCACAGGTTTTGATATTGATTTGCTTAAATTATATTGGATACATTGTTCGGTAGAAGCGATTAAAAATAATGGTTATACGACAAATGATTTGGTTATTAACCAGTTAAGCAAAATGATGAAGTATGAAATAGCCAGTCCAGCTTATCATCATTGCCGTACAATTCTTGAAAACTTCGAACGGTCCAAATTGGAAGCAGCAATGTATGTTCCATTAGTTTCTAGCGATAAAGGTGGACTCATCTAATTGTTTATCGAGATTTGTAGCAAAATCACGATAACGCATCATTAAACAAATTCAATTACATGGCGGTTATATAAAGCAGACTATCGCGATTTCTATCTAAATCGCGATAGTAGCTTCAACATCAATCCTTTCTTACTTGCTACTCAAACCTATCCTCACGTCTGATATTTTTACGTAGGCGATCGTACTCTTCTAAAACTTTAAAAATAACGCATAGTGTATCTCTTTCAACATAACGACTACCACTTAATAATTTGCTCCTAGATATCTGAAGGTTAACTATAATATTCGGCAGTATTTTGCGTTTTTTAGTGTTAAGTAAAAAAAACTTTAATCGATTATTGATCTTCTTTGACATTACCAAGTTTGATGTTTAGTCTAAAAATGTAACAAATGAGTAATGGCTTGTAATACTCATCTAATAGCCAACCTACCAATAGAGCCATCCCCTACCCTTTGATCTGCAATCCCCTTGCAAACGCCAACTTAGTTATACCTTATTTTTACTAACCCAACTTTGGAGTACACCTTGTACGAAATTTGTCAATTGAGTGAACCTGTTATCGAAACGGATAATATCGAACAGTTGCTTGAAACACTTCCTAACTGCAACGGACATATAAGTATTAAGTACCGTTCTCAAATAGGAATGAAACAGCAACTATTTTTAACGATCAGCAGTAATAATAGAATTACAGAAACTTACACTGGCACTTGTATCTCTAATTCAGAAATCAGCCACATTCTTTCCAAGTAACACCTACTACCCACCACACAACCTCACGGTTATTTCAGGAAATTACATAACATGAATATTGTAAAACAAACCAACGATCTTAATGGTTATCAAGATAACTTCGGCGACGAAATTACAAATAATTTCGTTATTGCCTCAACCACTGCCATCGGCCGTAAAGATTTAACTGCACCTTTAAAGTATCTAATAAAGAAAAACTTAATCGATAATGGTTTCAAACAATCACTCTTGCATTTTGGAAAAGGGAAAGCGATTCCTGATTGCCTGTACTTTAAATCAATCGCTGCAGCCTATGCTGAGCTCGATGTGGGTACCGCAAATGCTTCTCAGATTTTAGGCTGTAACTATAAAGTCGTGATATCGAATTACGTCCTGAATGTGTTGCCCCCTTTGAATCGCCAAATAGTTTGGCAACAGATTGCTAGAGCAACTGACGATAAGGATGGCAAAGCATACATCGCGGTCAGAAGCTATAAAGATCGTGGCATCGTGGGTGAACCCTACCTTGATGGTGTACTTACCAAAACTGTCCGAAAAGTTAAAGATGCAACGGGTAATACAGTTACCGGGCAAACTTTTCAAAAAGGTTACCAACCCAACGAACTTAAAGAAGAAGCACTGCTGCATTTCAGGAGTGTTGATTATGTTTGTCAAACTGGCTCGTACCATATTGTTGTTTGTTCGCATAAGCCGCCAGTAACAGCAACTCAAACTTCTCTTTTTGGAGTTCAGCATATTGATTAGATCTAATGACAATCATGGGGTCTATCGTGAATGGAATATCGAACACCCTGTGTCGAAAAATAGGCTTTACTTTAGATTAAGAAAATACCACTCACTTGGGTATGAATTCGAATACCGAAAGCCATCAGAAGGTTGGAAAGGTAATACGTATCCAAACTTGTTATTATCACGAGCTGAGTACATGTCCGCTATAAAAGATGTGTCCTTTCGCTTTATAAGAAACGAATCTAAGAGGATAGAAAATAAAGAAAAAAGCCCTTAAACACAACAAAGCCAGCAATAAGCTATTATTGCTGGCTTTTTTCGGTGAAGCTGAAATGGTAAAAATTAAAACAGATAAAAAGATTGTTTAAAGGATGACTCCGCATTCACAGCCCATATCAACATAGAAACGCTTAATCTCATTCGATAAAATCAAAGGAGATACAATTAGATTACCATCAGCTTTTATTTGTTTAAGTATTCCTTTCATCAGAAAAACTCGTTCCAGAGATTGCCTTTCATGCAACATTTTTATCGATGAGTGCACTTTTATACCGTCAAAATCTAACATGTCGTATAAAACTGGCGTTGCAGCCCCACATCCGAATGAATCTAAAATCACTTTAGAACAGGTCGTTTTAATTAACTGAAAGTTGTCTTTAAATGTCTCGTCGTGATTATCATACTTATTATTAAAGAATAACAATATCTGTAAATTCTTGGTTTGATGACTATTTACTATTGCCGAGAACCTTTCCTGAAAATCTTTATGACTGAGAGATGAAGATCTTAATTGTAAGCTATGAGTAAAGAGTACATCATCTTTGTTATTTCTTATGTGTTTGAGTAATAGATTAAAACCTGCGAGATCTAACTGAAATATGGTATCAACCAGTAACGGTAAATGAGAAATTTTAGATATGAGATGATTATTTCTTTGAAGGCTCCAGTCCTTATAGCGTATTTCATTAGTAACAAGATCAATAACATCCTCATTAATAAGTTCCAAACCATCAGACTCTAACTCTTCAAGTAATGCTTTGTCATAATGACTTTTTCCTTCAGAGAATGCAGCTGAGACACTTTTCAACAAGATATCTGTATCTCTTTTATTTATCATGGTTGCGTTTTCCAATTTTGATATAGTCTTTAATTTTAACGGAGGATCTATATATGAAAATTAATAAGAAATTAATGGTGGACCTAGCACTGCTCATTGTCGCAAGTATGTTAATAGTTATATTCAACATATTTGCTCCTAGCATATTATCGGCTTGGTACAGCAAATTCTTAGTGGCTGCTTTAATGTTAGTACTGATCCTTAATGTAATCATCGAAGCTCTATGGCAACCAACTAAAGATTTAGACGATTAATAGCATCCTCTAGAATCATTCTAATTCTGTATTTCAATGTTTCAACGGTTTGTATCTCATAGAGCTTCAATATTTCGATGGAGTCAAAAGTATTAGAAAATTGTGTGTCATCAGGGTAGACATTCTCTATTTCAGTTTCTTGTAAGAATAGAGCAAATCGTCGAGTTTTATTCGCCTGGCTAAAACTAACAGTAAAGCTCGGTATAAACTCTTTTTGGGTCCGATTATCAACAATTGCGCTTAACGGTTTGTATAAGCATGGATTATGGATGTCAGGATAATTGGATAAGAAATGTATAGCGTAATCGATCACAATCTTTTCGTAATTACTATGAACGAGTATAGGAAATTTTAGGTTAACAAAAGGCTGAGCAAACCATTTTATGCATATTAAATCTTCTGGTTTTGACTCAGGTGACTCATAACAGAATGACAATGCTACTAGGCAAGGAGTATCGTATAAATCGAATCTATTTATTTTTATGTTTTTTCTTCTGACATTATCTATATAAAATACCTCTCCTTTGTATGTCGTTAATCTCAAACTTTCATTTCTAAACTCTAAGTGTGTCGCAAAAAGTAGCAACACACTTTGATGCCGCCGTGATGAATTTAATCTATGTGCTTTTTTCATATTTGATTTAAGTAAACCAAACCCTTTAGCATCCACGTAAAGATGTTTCTTAAGGTTCTCCTGTTTACACAGAATGACTTGTTGGCCTGCATCTCTAACTTTCAATAAGCTGATTAACTCTGAAGGGCTTGGCTGAGATATATCAGCAAGTTGTGTTAGTGAGTCCTCAAAAAGTTGCCAAACTAATCTAATAAAACTGTCAATCCGCATCTCACTATTTGAGGATGCCGACGACGGCGACGCTGCAGATGGTATGTCAGAAGTAAAATTTCGATATAGTTGAACATGATGTCTTTTTTCACCGGCACTGACTAACGCACCATTGAAATTAATTTCACGCGGAGAGCCTTTTACCGAAGAGTAAAATTCACATTCTGCACCATGGGAACCAAACTGCGAGTGGTTAACTAATACAATCTCACCATCTTTACTTTGCCGTCGCAAAAACATTATCGCTGGTGGTGTAGTGCAATCACACATTAACCAATATTTTTTTTCATAGCATTCTCGTAAATAACTTTGCACTGACTCTGTACCAATAGTCTGATAGCTAATAATCACTGGAGTTTTAAATAAACGACGTTTGGTCGTGTGCTCATATATCCACATGCTTTATAAACCTCTACAGAACTCACCTCCTCTTATGTTAAATCGTAACTATACCCATAAATTGCATTTTTTTTTTTAACTCAGAAAAAAAACTGCAAATATTGGCTTCTACTTTCATATTACTATAAACATGTTGAGCTCTGCGGCTCAGGCTGAAAGAAACATTCAGCCTTTTTTATTCTTTAGTGGGAGGGGGCATGCTCTATAACGTAAATCTTTTTGAACAACAATTTGCAGGTTTAGAGTCATTAATCGAATCCCCTTCCGCTCAGATTATGGAGCGCATGAATGATGAAGAAAAAGGCATTTTTCATGATCTCGTGTTTGACCGCGCTGCCATATACACAGATGACGAGAAATGGATGCCTATTCTTGAAACCTTTAGTGACTTTGAACTGCGGGTTGGTATCGAGAATATTAAGGTCAGCTACTGCGAGAATCCAAGAGCAATAACGGTGAAACAAGTTTATCACTGGATCTTGGCAGGCCAGCTAATAGGAACTTGTTAATGATTCGAAAGTTCTTATCTCTGCTGTCACAAGATTCTAGTGTAGATCCTAGCGACGATATGGGCAGTAATGACAATCTTAGTGGTGCAGTTGCTCACTCACAAACTGCCCTTTGTGCCGATGATATCTATAGCGCAGCACCGAGATTACAACAATTAAGAGACTTAATAATCGAAGAACGAGCTCTCGATAAGGAGTATGCTGAGCGATTTTATGGCGTTGTTATAGATCGCTTTCTAGAGTTTATTCAGGCATTACCAGCTAGCAAATCCGATCATCATTCCATGCGCTATGGTTTAGCATTGCATAGTTTAGAAGTTGCACTTTATGCGACAAGAAAAGAGCGTGGACAAGTTTTTATGCCAGGCACCGAGGATAAAGTGGCTTTACTTCGAGATCGCTTTACTTACGGCGTTTTTCTTTCTGCACTTTTTCATGACATTGCAAAAGCTTTTACTGATTTAGAAATTGTTTATTTTGATAAAAAAGAGCAACCGATCGTTTGGAACCCATTAACACAAAATATTCCAACAGGATCTCGCTACAAATTTCGATACCGTAACCAACAAAACTATAGTTTACACGCGTGTTTAAACAGTATTTTTCTACCACGTATTCTAAACAGGGAACAACTTAATTGGCTACATAGCAGTTATGAGGTTTGGAGTATTGTATTTGGTTACCTATCTGCAGATTATGAAAACAGCCAGTTAATTACGCAAATAGTTAAATATAGTGATGGACACAGTGTTAAGAACTCAGTAAGTACCAACACTGGACAATCACAAAAACCACCAAGCAAACTCGATAGTGTTATCTCTGATATTAAAAGTGTTGTTTTTAACGCTCCTAAGATCAACCAGGTTGGCCAACCAATATTCGTTTTATCAACACATATTCTGTTGCTCCATCCTGCTTGGTGCGACCTCTTAACTAAAGACATTGATGAGCGGAAAACGCAACAAACTCGCGTGCTGAATATATTAGGTGAAACTGACCTCATCGTTAAAAGCGATAAACGCACATTGAACAATATCGAAGTATCACAGAGCAGCCAAAAATTTGGCAATATAAATAAAACGTTTTGGTCGGTGATTTTAATACAGCGCTCTGCAATAGATCCTGATAATCAATTACAAGTAGGCGATCTTGTTATAAGACCAACAAAACAATCACCACTGATTGGTTATATTGAAAATGTAGACGAAACAATCACGGAAAAGTCCGAGGGTAACTCGCGGGCTCAGGTGCCAAACGATACTGATAAAGCCCCTACTAATATTATCGAAGCAAAAAAAGATGATAAAGCGTTACAAGAAATAACTAACACCGATACGGAAAATTCCGAGGGTAACTCGCGGGCTCAGGTGCCAAACGATACTGATAAAGCCCCTACTAATATTATCGAAGCAAAAAAAGATGATAAAGCGTTACAAGAAATAACTAACACCGATTCAGAAGAATTAACTTGTATAACAAATCAAAATATTCCATTAGCGAATGAATCTCATGAAAAACAATTATTTGACAGTTATATGAATGAATCAAATAAAGTTTCTAGCGTTTCGTGTGATGACTCGCAAAAAGACAGAAAAGACAGTACAAATAAGACTGATGACTCGCATGAAATTATGTTAGCGACTTCTCAATTACACAATCATCCCGTTGATTTAGCGAAACTTTCATCAAACAATAATATTGAGGAAAGTCAAAAATCAGACGACATTCCACAAAGACATACCGTTAACTTTATAGATAGTGATATCAGTAAACTATTTGTGAGGTTTATTGAATCTTGTTTGCGTGACTCAAAATTAGTTAGCGTTGCGCAGGCACCACTACATAAGCAAAATAATAATTTGTACTGCGTGTGGCCAAAGGTAATAACGCTTTTTAAACATCGACATGAACGTGATATACGGAAAATAACGGGCGTCATTGATGAAAGCGAACTAAGGCGGATGATCTTAAACCTGAATTACCATGATAAGCAAAGAAACAACGTGGATTTTGTGAAAATAGCGTTTACTTTAGGTCGCTCAACAAGCGGAGTAAGCATTTCAGCTATCAAACTAAACCAATCTATTTGCTGTCAGCTCAATGGTTTCGAAAAAGCACGACCATCACGCAGTTTACAACTGGAAAAGGACTAACAGGATAATCAATGGAACTGAGCATTTACCTACTTACAATGGTGTTTGATTTTTTTCGACTTAATGTTGTCATGTTTACTGAAAACTTGGCGCTAGGTTCTCTTTCAGCTGAAAAAAAATTTACCTCCTACTTTTCAGTAAATATGAAAACAACGAGTACCCCTTCGTTAATATCAATTAATGGAGATTTCAGTGATGGTCGATCTTAATACTTTAGCTAACAACATTCGTCGTAATAATAATAGTGTGGATGCTCAAATCATTGCGATCTCACGGTCAATTGATCTCTACGGCTTGTCTGACTCACAGGCTACAGAACTGTCTCAACTGATTGACGACGATGCGTATGTCGTTTGGAATGATCAAAAATTACGCGCGATTGCTCAAGGCGTATTTCCATCGTTCATGACGCTCAAAAAAATGCAGCGACTATCACAAAAGCGCTTAGATGCAATAATCACTCGTGAAGTTCAGACAGAAGCATTTGATAAACTCTGTGCTTTGCTGGATGAAATAGGTATAGCAATAGTCCCTGTCGATACTCATATAGGTTTCTTTCTCGTTGATATCGAACAGACCTATTGTAAATTTATTGAATCACAACATTTACAGCAACGTGCGGCGATTGCATTTTCACTGATAAATCTGTCGTTCGACATTGCTAAATCAAAAAACTTATTACTTCAAGAGTACAAAGAGCACCATACGACACTTGTAGCTAATAATTATAGCGACGTATTAAATTATGCCGGTTGTCGATTAAACATGAACAGCGCAGATATTAATGCTAACTACTGGCTTCTAACAAAAATAATTAATAAAAATACTAGACTTGAATTGGCAAGAATAATAACGGAGTATACTGATGCATCTTAATGTTTATCATGCCAACCTTTTGCATTTTTCATATGCTGCCGTATATGAGTTATTATCAAATGATCTAGGTCCCTTTGCCGACGAGTATTACCGCAATCAAACAATGCGTAATGTTATTGCAGTACACGAGAAAGGTGTTGATTATATTATTGGATTAAAACCTGAATACATTAAAAGGTACAAAGAAAATCCTTTATTTAATAAAGGGCGAAGTCCTGAGCAGGTTTCTCTTTTTTTCAAACACGCGATGCAGCAATGTCCAGCAGCCGATCGTTCTATATTTTTTCAGAGTAAGGATGATTTTGCTTGGTTTTTTAACTTACCAGCAGCCGAGCAAATTGAATTCATTAATTCAACTCACTATGCGGATACACGATATTTTATTATAGAGAGTTCATTATTAGAGTTAATGGATTCTATAATCGATAAATTCAACTTCATAGTTGAACTCGCTAATGATCATGTTCCTGAAAGTTCGATCAAACTAATTATGAATGATAATCAATTCACATATGATTTGATTAAGCCATTTATTGTTACCGAGAAAAAATCTACTCGTGTTAGTAAAGTTTCTTTGTTTGAAGAAATTCAAAAGCTATTCGCTAAAAAGAATTACTTCATGAATGAATTTATTGCATACAACATAAACCAACAGGACGTAAATAGAAAAATAGAAATACTTAAATACATTAAATCAGAATGCAATGAGCATATAGGTCAAGTAGACTATAAAACTATTTTAAGATTCATTCGAAAAGAAATTAATTATCTTTTTGAACATCAGGAATGGGACGCAAATTTATATAGCCTGGGAAAGCTATTTTTGCCTAAAGGCACGACATTCGACAAAACCATCGATAAATGGTTTGACGATAATAATAAAATTTAAATTGGCATAAAAAGCCAAAACTAGTTAAAACCGCAGAGCTCGTTATTTAAATAATGGAGATAAACAATGAGCAAAGAAATACTTGGTTCTATCGAATTAAATACACAGGCAACTTCAGAAACGGTACAAACTGGTGGTATTCGTGGTTCTTCAAAAATCATGCTTCACACTCGTAATGCTATTCTTTTATACACTGGTAAAAAATTGGATAAAGGTCATAGTTATGGACTTAATAATGTGACTTTCCATTTAAATACCATGTTTACTGGGTCAAAAAAGAACTGCCCTTATTCAGATTATTACTTACTACATATTGAAGAAACTCTTCTTTTATTAAATGCATCGATTAATGAAATGACAGAGATATTCAAAGAGAAGATTAATACTGAATTACCAAGTGGTTTTTCAACCGAAATTGGATCTGTAGAAACCCCGTTTATTACAAATATTGACGGTCAAAACCCATTCTTATTTAAGCTGTCATTCTTTTTAATTAGTTATGATGACTTTGTGCGTAAGGCTAACACTCTCGCCCACATTGGATTAATTACACCATCATACAAAAAAGAAATTATTGAACAACAAACTAAACCATTCCGAAGTTTGATGCATTTTATTCGCACGTATAATCCAAGCGGCTGTACTCGAGATGATTTTGCTGCAAATAATCAGCGAGTAATAAAAGCAAAAGAAATATATCCAAATATCGAATTGCCGGAAGACATTTTAAGTGGAGAGCGCCGTTCAGAATATGCACCTACTATTATTAAAGACGAGGATCAAATACCACTTACTAGTGCCGATGAGCCTAATCAACCTGATGGCACAGAAGCAGAAATTGACGCGGAAATAGCTGAGGTTAAATAGTGAATACATCTGACCATTTGTATTTACTTGATGGTCAGGTTGCATTGATAGCTAAAAGCATGAAGCAGCACAAGCTAAATACAAATGACAATTTAGATGATCAGTGCATTGGCTGGAGGCTATCATTACGTAAACTAGACCGTGAAAAATTAGTCTTAGTTTGGCGCAAAGTAGGTGAAACATCTCATCGACGAATGAGTTATTGCCCTGCCGAGTTAACAGATACTACATCTGAAAAAATGCGACTAGAACTCAACAAAAAGATGAAAATGGCGCTGTACATTAGGCACCAAGCTTGACCAAAAACCTCAATGCACTAAAAGTATTGAGGTTTTTTTATTCCAAAATATTATTATATATAACCAAAATAGCAATTTCGAACACTATATATAGTGGTAAATCGTTGGTTTACACACTATAAAAAAAACCAAATCATAAACTTTCACTTTAAAAACAATAAGTTGCAAAAAAAAGCCTGTCATTCAGATTATTACTCTGTAGATATATTAAATCCTAGATTTTCAAATAACTATAAAATCAAATATCAGTTTTATATACCAACCTAAAAACCAAACAGATCACTTAAGGATATAAGCTATTGAATTTAAAGGTAAACATAATCCCCTATCAAAACTCACCCTAATATCAAACCATTAAACCATTAAACCTTCAAACCTTGGATTTATACATTAGTTAATACATAAATTTAGTTATTTTATTCTACAAACCAGCAGTTTTAATTTCGAATTTTAAGGTTTAAAAAGACAACATTAATCATTTATTCTTAATCAAAACCTCCAACTACTGCATCCCGAACCAGCGAGCCACCTAACTGTTAACTGTTAATAGATAATAACAGTTACGATTTTCGCGTAGCGGAATGAGTAACTGTTGATCCGTTGATCCGTTGATCCGTTTTGTGAGTCAGTTGATCTTATTGCAATGTTTGTGTTTAATAAAAACGTTAGTTTCACTAATGTGAGCTAACAAAATACAAAAGTCGGGCAAATCGTCAGCATCGGCCTTAACATTGGATGCGTCCTGTTGTTTCGTAAGAAGCGCCTAGTAGCTCACTGCAATGAGACGAGCGACCGATTAAATCGGGAATTGCAAAACAACGAATGATGATAAACGAACACAAAAACAATGAACCATCTAAAACCGAGCGATAACCGCTCGGTTTTTTTTTTAGCTCAACAAAAAAACCGACAAAATCGCATCTTCAAATATTAGATAATCTACCTATTTAATGACGGAAGATTTGAGCGATGATGAAGGTAGCGAATTTAATGTTGAGTAGCACAATAGCAGTCATATCTGGATTTACTCACGCAGAGACAAATAGTTTCGAGTACGTTGATATTAGTCGTTATGTTGGCATGAAAGTAGATCAACACCAGCAACAAGCCGACCCATTACAAACGGTATTGAATATAACTATTCCATTTGAAATTAAATCAATTGGCCAAGCACTAAATTATATTCTTATAGACTCTGGTTATTCATTAGCAGATCCATTAGAGCTGACTGATGAAGCTAGAACGCTAATTAATCTACCGTTGCCTGATATACACCGTAAGTTCGAGTACCAGACATTAAATAATATTTTAAGAGTATTAGCTGGCGAGCCTTACGAGTTATTAGTCGATCCTATAAAGCGCGAAGTAAACTTTTTTTCAATCATTAAATAAAAGGACTAATTACATGGATAGTGATTTTGAAAAAGCGAAAATCAATAATGATGAAGCTTTAAGTGTTAAACCTGAAGTTGAAGATATCCGCGAGGATAAATTAGAGCCAAATAACAAAGCCAAATTGAGTAAGTTTAAGCTAAATATAAATAAGCCAATTCCATTAATTGGTTTAACTGTTCTGATAAATTTAGGCTTAACATTAGGCGTTACAACATTAATGTCAAAAAGTATTAACTCAAATACGGCTTCTACTATTGAGAGTAATAACCAGTCTTTTATGCATAACATGGATGAACTTGAGAGTAGAGTTAATAATATAAACAAAGATTATCAACAATTATCACTCATCATATCTGATGAAGCAGATATTATTGAAATCCAAAATTCTCTAACCAATATCAAAAGCACTGTTAATAATCATTCAAACATGTTGTTCGAAATGAATCGTGATAATAATGGTAAAAAAGATATTGCTGAAATGGATTATAACACTATTTCGAATTTATCCATTCGCTTAACGACAATTGAAGAAGACGTTAAGAAATTAGAAAAAAAACTTTCCACACATAATATTGTAAATACCAAATCAGCTAAAAAAGGTAAAACGTCACCAAAGAAAGTAAATAGAAAACCTGCAACAAAAAGTCAGCTTGGTGATTATGTTTTTCTAAATATCGATACATGGGGTGATGAAAATGTACTCGTTGTTCAGCACAACGGTAAAATTGAACGATTCCGTGTTGGACACAACTTAAAAAATGGAAATAAATCGTGGTCAATTAAGAGTATCAATACTCATAAAGCTAAATTAGTTTCTGGTTCTACTTCTATGTATCTCGGTAAGTAGCCATGAAGATATTATTAATTATCTCATCTGTATTAATACTAACGGGCTGTGTAAACACGCGAATCATTTATGTTGATAGATATGTATCACTGTCCGATAACGTTAAAGTGTGTGATTTAGACAGCGTAATTAGAAAGAATGGTGCTATCTGGTTTACCTATGAAAATGAGCGATTATATGGTTATCAAAGAGGAGGACTGAAATGTTTAATAAATTAATTATTACTGGTTCGATTTTAATTTTTTCAAATAATGTATTCGCAGAATTATTTAAAACTGATTATGTCGATACAGAGTTTAGCCAGTCACTTTCTGATGATAATTTCAATGCGGAACTAAATAGACGTTTAACTACATTTACTGCAAAAGATAAATTAAACGCACAAAAATGGAATATCGATAAACGGGATTGGCTGCAATATAAGAAACTAATGCTAACAACTAATGCTGCTGATTTATATCCAAATGCATGGCCGACTGACGTACTGTATATGTACGCAGAAACACCAGGTGAAAAAAGTAAGTATTTAAAACTTACTGTTGGATTTGAACGTCAAAAGCAAAAGCAATCTTATCAATATCAAGCAGCCGTTGACCAATATGAAAATAATCAGCTCGGTCTTAACCTTTACGATACTACGACTGAACGTGTTAAACGTTCACAGCCACCAGCACTCAGAGATTTACCAAAATATAAAGAAGTGCGTACCCAACTATTTATTGATGCTGCGAATTGTGATGCACAGTGTAATGAGTTTGCCCAGCAGTTAATTAAAACGAAGTCAGACGCAGCAGTACTCGACTTATGGTTTGTTAACTCATTTGGTAGTGACAGGAGCATTAGACGTTTAGCTCAACAGTGGGATATCAAGCCTGAAGACATTAAAAACTATCAAGTCACCATTAATCACGATAACGGCAATGCCAGATCATTAAAGGATAAACATAGCTATCAAGGGAGCTATCCGTTTGCGGTAAGAACAACAAGTTTTGGTGAATCCATTGTTAAGCCTTAATCAAATCATATTGGTTATCGTTTTGGCCTCATTAAGTCACAGTGCATTGGCGAGTAAAGCGAAAGTTTCCGTACCGGCTTTCTTCCAGCAAGTAGCCGAGCAGAAGAAACTGCCTCGTGATTTGCTCTACGCCATTGCACTCAAAGAATCTGGTACAACAACGATTAATCATTCGAGTAAGCATAAAAAATATCGCGCATGGCCATGGACGATGAATTATGCCAAGAAAGGTCATTTCTTTCGTAGTCGCTCTGAACTATTCACAGCCGCAAACAATCTCGTTAAAGCAGGTAAGAAAGTAGTTGATGTTTGCCCAATGCAAATGAATTGGAAATGGCACTCACATCGTTTCGAAAGTCTCTGGCACGCTACCGATCCATACAAGTGCATACCTCAAGCAGCAAATTACTTGATAGAGATATCGAACATGCCAGGACGCAAGAGTTGGTCATCTATCGTTGGGGGGTATCACAACCTAAATAGATCTGTTGGAGATCCGTATGCTAAAGGAGTTAAGCGCATATGCAAAAAATACAAATTAAAATGCTTTCTGTAGCATGTCTGATTATGCCTGTTGTGGCTATAGCAGCACCTATCACACTGATACCAACAACGGTAATTTACGATGGCGGTAAATCATTACCTATTACAGAACTTATTGGTGATGATGTATCGGAGCGATATCGTTTTAACGAAGCAAAAGATGCTCGCACCATTATTGAAGAAACAAACGCCGCCGCACAAAATCTGTCGTATTCAGCGTCTGATACGATTAACGATTTATTTCCTATCACATCAAATCTTAAACCTCAGAAATTTGTCAGTCGACATATGCAAGAGAAACTGGAACTTGGCCATAAAAACTTTTTCATCATCGGGGATGATGAATTTTCGCTGAAATGGGCGGTGAGTAACCATCAAGAATTACTGCGCCTTGGTAGTGTTGGGTTGATTACGAACACTGAATCATTCATGCGATATAAATTCATTCAAAAACTTTTAAAACCTCTGCCTATTAAAATGGTTGGCGCCACTGCAGTAATCACTGAATACAACGTACCGGGTTATCCAGTGTTAATCACTAGCGAGGGTTATTTCCAATGACAAAAAAATATCCTGTTGAAGCACTATTGCGCCCACCTGTTGAATACCTATCGGCCACAGGACTAACATTCATCGCTATCATTTGCTTAATGATGCCTGAACTATTTTTTATGACTCCATCTGTGTCATATATTGTCGCGGGTGGCTTACTCATGAGAGCCGTTTATCGGTGGTGTGATGCGCGTGAAGTCACAAACTATAAAAAGTATCTTAAAAAGCTGCCCACTTACCTATTGTCTCCGCAAGATATACCAAAATCACCGCAGTATCTTATCATTGGTAAAGGTTTTCGTTGGCGTCCTATACACACACAACGTCTGTACGACGCGAACTCTAACGAAGGGCAGGAGTATTTAGAAGATCCCGTCTGGTATATATACGGTCGTCGAGTTCAGCAATGGGCATCAACAACCAAAAAAGCGTTTTTTTTAGCGAAATTACTCAACAAGAACTCAAAACTTAATCCTTTCAAACCTCTTCCACCTGTCGGTGGCTCCACTCTTATACATGGTGTTGAACCCGACGAGACAACGATAGTTTTAGATCACGATGAAAGATCGGGACACTTGGGCTGCTATGGAACAACACGTGTGGGCAAAACTCGCGCTGCTGAGTTTTTTATCGCTCAGGACTGCGCGGATAAAAACAATGTGGTGGTCACAGTAGACCCTAAAGGTGATCAGGGTTTATTTAAGCGATGTTTCATTGAAGCCAAACGAAATGGACGCCCTTTTTACTTCATCCACCTTGGTTTTCCAGATGTTAGCTGCCGTTACAACGCAATTGGCTCTTTTTCTCGCATCTCAGAAGTAGCGACTAGGGCGACATCAGGAATTAGCGGTGAGGGTTCAAGTGCGGCATTTAAAGAGTTCTGTTGGCGTTTTGCTAACATTATCTCTCAAGCGCGTGTCAGACTGGGTCAACGACCATCTTACGAACAGCTTGCGCAAGATATTGTCGATATAGAGCCCCTATTTCACCAATATTTCTTTTGGTACGCCAATAAAAACCATAAGTCACTAAACCTTGAAAAAGAAGTACGTTCGCTTGAGCGTAGTAAAGATTTTAAGCCAGCAAAAGTGATGATGGGTAAACTCCGAATTACAGCTGCTATCGATGCTGTGATTGTTAAACGTAAACTTTTTGATCCAGTACTGGCAGGATTAATGAGCTGTGTTCGTTACGATAAAACGTACTTCGATAAAATTGTTGCCTCTCTCTTGCCCCAGCTAGAACGACTTTGTAGTGGCCGATTATCCGAACTGATATCTCCTGACTATGACGCAGTTGACGATCATCGTCCTATCATCGATTGGATGACCATCATTAGACAAAAGGCAGTGGTCTATATTGGATTAGATGCAATGACAGACATTGCCACAAGCTCAACCTTTGCAAACGCGCTATTTGCGGATTTGCTATCTACATCTGGATATCTATACAAGTATGGATACGAGATGGGCTTGTATGGCGGTGCACAAGGCATGTTACCAAAGATTCGTATGCACAATGATGAATTCAATGAGTATTGCGGTTGTTTTGGTCCTCTTCTTAACAAAGCAGGCGGTAGCGGCATAACCACGTTTAACTACACCCAAGTTAGATCGGATTTGGTGGTTGGCACTCAAAATGCTGACAAAGCAAGCGTATTGGAAGGTAACATGAACACATTGATCATGATGCGCGTCAAAGGTAAGGAAACCGCCGAGCTACTGACCGATCAGATTTCGCAGTGTCAAATAAACTCATTTACAACAGTGAGTGGGGCTAATGATTCATCTGAAGTAGATAACAACATTCATTTCACATCGAAAAATGAAGATCGTCGAACAGCTCAGGATGCTGACTTAATCACCGTCGATAACATCATGCAACAACCAAAAGGACAAGCCTATATCCTCCAAAAAGGTGCAGATCTCAGCCATGTGCGATTCCCACTTATCAACGATAAAGCAGACGATATTGATATTCCTGATTACCTCGAAGATATGTGTGCTGAAATGGCTGCGAAATACGAAACAGGTGAAGCTTGGTGGAATTTTGCTGGTGGCGCAAATGACAACACCATTACCGAAATGACAGAAGAACAACATGAGGCCATGCTAGGTTTTTCTGATTGTATCAACGATATTTATCGCACACTGGATGCCGAGCACAATGAAAAATCTACTGAGGTGGCCGCATGAGTAACACTTCAAGAGAAAAAGAAACACAAAAAGACAAACGAATGACGTTGCTCACTTTTTGTCACTATCTTATCACGACACTCTGCGTCTCGATCATGATATCTATTGCTGTCGAATGGCTATTAATGACATTTTGGCGACCAGAACAAGGGTCGAATTACTCTCGGATGAGCGCAATTACCGAAATGGGATATCTGAATAAAGATTTCGCACATTATGTTTTATTTGGATTATCACCATCTGCAATGGCTAATGTAATCTATGAATTCATTACCGGTCAGACATACTCACCAGACCAGGTACACGACCTATTTTGGATGAGAGCGAGTCCAAGCGACAATATAGTTACATCAGCATTGAAACTGATTGTATCTGTTGCTGCCGAATATGGATTAGCTATGATTTACGTCATCATCACGTTACTAGCGCGACTATCCGTACTCATTTTTAGCCTACCGCTATTTCTAATGGTGTATTTAGCGGCATTGCTAGATGGATTTGTAGAGCGAGAACTACGAAGAATGGGCGGTGACACCGAAAGTGGACTGTCGTATCACTTATTCAAGTCGTGGATACCTTATACTTTTTTTGGCGCTTGGTTTATATATATGGCATGTCCTGTCACAGTGCATCCGTCGATATTAAGCATCTTTGCACTCAGTATGTTTATTTGCGTCTATCTCACCGCAGCAAACTTCAAAAAATATTTTTAAAAAAAGGATCACTAGTTATGTTATGGATAGCACTAGCATTAATATGTTTAAGCGTTCTGTCAGGTGTTAAAGCTCTAAAGCATTTTGATTCGGCGTTCAGACCAAGTTCTGAAAAGTCTTCAAGTGCAATTGTGTACCGATTCTACTCAAAACTTACATTCACTTTATTTATTTCGGGAATAACGTTAGTAGCCATCAACTTTGTGGATATTCAGTACTGGTTAGTTGAAGTAAAGGTGAAAATTACGGAAATTATCAATTATGTCAATGTTCGCTTTCTGTCTGATGAAGCAGACGAAGGGAATGAGAAATTAACTTTATATGCCTTAGTCTTTATAGCAATAACAAGTCTATACGCGACTATTCAGTCCTACTTAAACAATAGAAGATTACTTAAGATTGAGAAGCGAATTCAGAACCTAAAATCAAAGTAAGCCTATTATCTAAGTAAAGATATGTCCGATAAACTTCCTTGAGCCGAATCGATAATGCAAATATTCGATGTTGATTTAATCGTGAGGAATACAAAATTGATCCATTCAAATGAGTTGATAGTTGATAACTTTGCTGGTGGTGGCGGTGCGAGTACCGGTAACTTGCAAATAATTAATATCCTGCATAATCAAATCACTTATTAAAAATAAGCTTTGGGAGTACTCTTATTGTTGAAATGCGAGTTTTTCTGGTAAGTGTGTTAAAATGAGCAATAGTATTAAGGAGATCGTGTATGAACTACTCAAACAGTGCTCAAGCACCTGAAAAGGAAAACAAAGACAACAAGAAGAGTATGGGACTTAAAGTTGGCATTGATAGCAACGGTCTTCCATATTTTGACTTGTCAGATAGAGAAACCGCGAGAAAATTCATTGCTCAAGCCGATGCATTTAGAGGTATTAAAATCACATAATGGGCGTCGTTTATATTGCATTTATACTCGCTACAGGTTTCGTCTTTTCTCAGTTACATTACCCACTTAAATATAGAATAAATAGAGCTGAAGGTTGGGTGGCATACTTCTTAACTGCAACAGTAGGCTTTTTTTTCTTTGCTTCATTATTCCCATTCTTACTATGGTTTGATATGCAAGGCTACGGCGTTGAAATAACAAAATTCTTGAATATTAAATGGCGACATATCAAAGAATGGGGATTTGAGGTTTATCAACTTAAACTGCTTTGCTGGTCTTTTCTATCGCTCTCGCTTTCTGTCTTTCTTGGTTGTCTTTCAACGTTAATACATATAATTTTCCCAAGTTTGGTTTCTTGGCAAACTAAGAGACTGCTAAAGTCAGATGCGTTAGATAGTGTCATTTATGAAAATATCATGCGTAATCAGAAAAAAAAGATGGGAGAAAATCTTTCATATCTTTCTATTAATTTAAAGTCAAGAAAGGTTTACGTAGGTGTTTGCAATTCAGTTTCATTCGAGCATGGGCATATTTCTATTATACGTCTCACCCCTGTTTTGAGTGGCTATAGAGATGCAGATAATTTGAAGTTAAATTTTACTACAAACTACTTCGACCATTACGAAAAAAACGAAGACATTAGCTCAACACCTGAAAAAGTCTTGGAAAAATTTAATATCACTTTATTCAAAGATGAAATTGAGTCAATAAGCCTGTTCGATCCTACATACTATAGTATGTTCAACCAACCGCAAAAATCGAAGGTTTCAAGCCTAAGATACTGCTAAAAACATCATTATAGCGTTGTGATTGAGCAGCGCTTAATTGAGCAATCGTAATTCCCTATAGTTATTCACCACCATAAAACTTAAAAACCATTTCTATTTTCTTTAGGCCAGAAGCGTCTAAAGTCACACCTTGCGTAAAATGAATATTTATTAATATATGTCCACACTTCGTTATATCGAATATTACTTTTCACTAAGTCATACCAAGGACAAAAAATGATTAATGATAAAGATCAAAAGACACTCATCAACAAGCCGAATCAGTTTTTCCTAGAGTGTTATGGGGTCGGTTGGCGAGCGAGAATTGAGAATGCAGGTCAGTCAATCATAGATTTTTATGAACGCAACGCTGGAAAAATAAATGCGAAAGTTGTAATCGTAAGAACAAAAGACGACGAACCTAATGCTGCGCTTGCACGAAATAGCGGTAAAAATACACTGTTTGTTTTTGCGGCAGAATATTGGGTGACTAGCTATTTTTCTGGCACAACCGAGCTTATATCGTTTTCTAAAGCCCTAGTTCAAAGAGCAAATAAGGTTAGTTAAATGAATGATCATCGAAGTTAGGCAAACTTTGATTTGTAAACAGGCTTAGATAGGCTATTTTCGGTCAGAAGTAATCACTCTTGCATAAAAGAAATATCAAGCATTATAGGTTTACATACTAAATTTAGGTAAACCTATATGCTGTTAAATCACGCGGTCTGCATCACATCCGATTCTCACAAAATTTACCAAGTTAGCAAGTTTAGCAATGATGAAAATTTTATTAAGTTAATGATCAGCAATAATGATCATGACTCAGATCTCTACGGTCGATTCTTTTTCATTAATACAGACGGCTCATTAGTCACTCAAGACGATAATTTTGCAATCAAGCACTTTGACTCTCTTCGCTTAGCTTTTGATTACATAGTAGATAATGGCGATGATTGCTGGGCCTTTATGCAGCCAGCTATCGTTGAGTTTTGTACTAAGAATGGTATTGATACAACGATTGTTAACGACGATAGTTCTATTAGTCTGCCAAGCGAACATGATTGATGATGATTACTACCGAACAAGATCAAAAAAGCCGAGCTTTATGCTCGGCTTTTTCATTATCTACCTATTCGGCAGTAGGTGTAGCTATTAAAATTTCACATTGTTTATCTGTTATCAGCTACCTATTCGGCAGTAAATATAACCATTTAAGATTAGACTAAATATCTGTTACTGCAAGGAAGTAAGAACGCGTGTAACAAAACGTATTGTTTTCTTTGGTTGCAATAAGCTGCTTTCAGCCTATGACCTGAGCCATAGCGTTTTACAGACAAAAACTGGAAGTCAGTTGGTGCGTACAACGCATTACAGCCTATATCTAAATAAGATGATATAGCATTTAACGCAAGAAGAGCTTCGCACTTCCATCAATATTGGACTTCCAGCCTATGACATGACATAGCATGAAGCGAGAAACACCAACCCTTGCTCAATGCGTTTAAATACCTTTCAGCCTATGCCCACGAAGGACATAGCAAATGGAACGTTCTCCAAATCATCGCTAACACAACGATGGAGTTTTCTCAGCCTATGCCCTTCATGACATAGCATGGTAACTTAACTCGACGGAGGCGGGTACACCGCAAGGTTCTCAGCCTATGTATAAAAAACACATAGCATGGTAACAAAATCAAGCGGTTATCCGTGAAGTGTCAGGTACTTTCAGCCTATGCCCTTCATGACATAGCATGGTAACTCAATAACACACTAGCTAACATAGAAGAAACTCAGCTTTCAGCCTATGCCCTTCATGACATAGCATGGTAACTCAGCCCAAAGACGTAATTATTTAAGTTAAATATACTTTCAGCCTATGCCCTTCATGACATAGCATGGTAACTCACATCGAAGACTGTTTAAACTTAAAGTTTGGGTTCTTTCAGCCTATGCCCTTCATGACATAGCATGGTAACCCTATTTAAAAACTATTGTTGAATAGCGGATTTTCCTTATTGATAAAGAGCAAAAGTTCGAAAATAGCTGGGCCACCCAAAAAACCGCTGTATTTTCGAAATCATCGGTGTTGGTAGTTTCTTTCCAGATAATGCTTAAACTCACGACGCGACTCTTTGTTATATTCGGCGTCGAGATACAGCAAATGCATATTTTCGCGAGCCGAGCGACGAACAAGCCGACCCAAGCCCTGCTTAAATTTTACATACGTTTTGTGTAGATATGACAACCACTGATATTTGGCTAACTCAGAGTTATCTGATCTAATAATATTTTCAAAGGGCGCTCGTGTAATAATTAGCGTTTGAATCAAATTATCTTCATTTGCAGGTACATCGCGGTCTGTGATATCTATTCCATGCCAAGCAGCACCGGTTGCGAGATAAATCGTCTTACCATTTTCTTTGTAGAGTTCGAGAAAGCTTTTTGCGTTGTTTTTAGCGCCGTTTGGTGTATCCCAAATTAGCGGGAACGCCCCGTTCGTTAATCGCTGAATTTCAAGGGCAATGGCTTCAATTTCCTCAAAACTATTACCAAGCACAAGTGCGCCACCACTTCTGTCTGCTAATTCATCAACAATAACCTTAGCCTTTTCAGCGTACTGAAAGTTATCGGTAAATTGATGATTTACGGTAAGCGTGACGTTCTTAAATAGCCAGTCGCTGTTTAAGCTTGCGTTCGTTACTAAACGATTCTTAGCAGCAGATGATTTGAGTCTCAATGCGCCAATACTATGTCGATAGTGTCCAGTTGAATCATTCAGTGTGCCACTGGTGTATGACACTGAGTGTGTCAGTTGATGTGTACTCGACAAGATCAACCATGTATTAAAACTATCGTGGTTGGAGTGAATAGATTTTCGTTTTTGTTTGCGGCTGGATGTAATAAATACGTCGTGATAGTCCTCAGAAAATGTGATCAATGATTCGATTGATTTCTTAATCCTGTTGAGTCTCAATTCATCAGTCGTTACTTGACCCGAGCCCTTACTTGTCCAGGAGCGCGAGTGTTTGAATAAATCAATAAAATCGATGAGTCGATATTTAATGGCGTCGCTTGCGGTATCTACAGGCATATCTGACAAGATCGACAAGGCTTTAATCATCGCTTTGGATTGCTGTTTTTGTTTACCCGTTAGCATTTTATCAACGGAAGACAAGCGTGATATTAGTAAATTCAGGCTCACTGAACTTGATAGTGACAGCTCGACATTGCTTTTATAGAGATGTGCCTCATCAATAAATAGAGCCATATTATAATTTGTCGTCAGGCTATAGGGTAGGCGACTTACGGCTTCGAACTTCGCTTCTCTTGATAGAGCAATGAGCAAATCGCAAAACCACTCATCATAGCTTGGCGCTATCAAGCCTCTCTGTTTCAATTTTTTGGTGTCATCTGTGTAGCTTTTATACGAGATCTTCTTACCTGTTTTCTCACTGTATTGAGCTATAACACCGTTTCTTTTGAACAGTAGCATTTGCAAATCCAAGGCAAGCATGGAATGAGTAGTGACTATGATCCCTGCTGGATTAAAAGACTCGATATAACGCTGGTACTCCTGAAGAGCAAGATCGTTATCGGGCGTAGAGTTATCACAACCAATTGCATATTTCAGTTGATCAACCGCATCGATGACGGCTTTGGGGAGCCTGCTTAATTCATAAGTGTTAGCTTTTTCTATTTCAGCGTTTATGAAAGCAAGCACATCGGTATCTTTCGGACTCTCTTCTAACGCTAGCTCAATAGCTGATGGCGATATGAACTCTCTTCTGGATTTAAGTTGTCGCACATCGACACCAAATGCTGTGGCTTCCTTGCTTATTTGCGTGATGAGCTTATTCGTGGGTACGGCAATAACAGCAGTATTCACCACACCTTTTTTCAGCAAATAAGAGGCGGCACAGAGTTTTGCTGCGGTTTTTCCGATTCCTGTTGAGGCTTCATGCAACGATACGCTTTTACTTGTGTGTTGCTCGACAAGATGGTGGATCAAGGTTTGTTGTTGATCCCGCACGTGCTTGCCAGCTGTTGAAAAAAACTGCTCAATAAACTCGTCTAAGTCACTCAGCGTTTCGTCGTTATCATGCTTATTGTCGATGACTGCTCTCACTAATCCACTCAGCACTTTCGATGGCTCGTTGTTCAGAGAATAGCCTTTTTCTTTAATGTGCTTTTTAAGCTTTGACTCAATAGTTGGGTAGAGATGAAACGTCGGCATAGCGTCGTTGGAACTCAAGATGCTCATCATCGGCGTAAGATTTAACTCTACAGCTTTACTGAGTAACTTATTGATCGTGGCGGATTTAGATTGTCCACTGCTTTGAGTGATTTCATCGAACACTGCCATTTCGTTTTCATCCATGATGAGTTTGAAAGCCATCCCATAAACCTTTTGAGCACATTTTGTAATTATGTTAACAATAGTTTAAAAAATGTAAAATATACACTGGTTTTTTCTGATAATCTGGGCTTTAATAAATTTTAAAGTTTAATGGATTTTCTTGATAAACGCGGTTAATCATACAGTTAAGGTGCGGAAAAAATGGATGGTTTAGAACTACAACTAAGGCCGAGCGTGCGGATACGGCTCGATTCAATCACGATGCGTTCGATGAAAGAGTTGGATATGATCAAGAGCTTCGTCATGGCGCACGAGAGTTTCCGCTCGCTTCTGTATATTTTCAATAAAAAAGCAGATGGTTCACCGCTTTGCCAAGACGATAAAATAAACGCATGTCGTTGGGGCCTTAAAGATGAGTCTCCTACTGTCACAATATGCCATCCCAAGGCGCTCTTGATGGCCAGCGAGATTCGTGATGCTTTTGCAACATTAGGAATTGATACATCTGTTCAGACCATGATCGGTAGAGTTGACGTCGAAAGTAGCAACATCTGTATTGCAAAGCTCGACAAACCTTTACTGTTTAAATCCAAGCAATTAAAGAAATGGACATCACTCGAAGAAAGCACTGAAAAAGTTAAATTTATCAATGATTTAGTTCGCCAGCACTTTAAAGATGAACTAACCGCCCAAGGGGCGCACGAAACCGTACTCGCAGAATGTGAACGCATAACGCTGGCAGGCAATACATCTGATATAGAAGCAATGTTATCTGAGGCCAACTTTTATATTTACACCACCAGCCAATCCAAATCAAAAGCCAATTTAAACAATCAAGGTGGGCGACGTTGGGGATTTAAAAACCTTACTGCCACTATTCCATTTGAGTTAGATATCAAAACGGCTCAGATTGGCTATTTCAAAAATGTCGGCTTCGGTCGTGTTTTCTTAAGAGGGTAAGAAATTTGATTTCACACGATTTATCCTCAAATATTGCCGTCAAAGCTGGCGGTGACGAAAACGTAGCACTGGCTCTAACCAATGACGGCAAGGCAGGTCACGGTATTGCGAAGAAAGCACACAGTGACATAGAGGCATCAGAATCAAATCCTTGCGAATGTTCGTACTGTGGACGTGTGCAAACTAACGGCTACATGCTCATAGAGAAGCCGAGTCCAAAATTTAACGATCATCTCAGTTTAAAAAACGACAAGAACCAATTCTGCGGCAATTGCTACGTGCTTACGCATTCCGCGTCAAAGTATTTGATGCCAAATAAAGTAGCCGTAGCAACAGAAGACGGTTTCTATAGCTTAAGCAAAGATGCTGAAGCGTATTTCTTCTGGCATAACCCTCCCAAAGCACCTTTCGTAGCTGTTCGATACACAGCAAAACAAGCTCACGTATACTGGCGTTCAAAACCGTCTTTCTCAGCCCAGTGTTTTTATTACACGTTCGATAAGCACGATTATTTAATTGTCAGAAAAAATGTTATGGCGGTTGTAGATAACGTTACATCGTTGAGAGCTAAAACATTTGCCTTTCTTCTTGCAGCTGCAGAAATACATTCTATTAGTGCTATGGGCATAACAGCTGAACGTCTTAAATTGCTTGCTAAAAACGAAGGCAGTGTGCTGGCGGGTAATTACAAACACGTTCGAGAATTGAAAGAAAAAGAAATGGGTCAGATTTCTGGTTGGGTTCAACAAAGTCTTGAAGCCATCGCTGCGCTCGAAGGAGATTTAAAAGAGTCAGCCATCCATTTACTCGATCAACTGCGTGACATGTCCTCGTATGTTTGCTCGCTCAACAACGGCGAGATTTGGTGGGTGTATCTACTCAACAAGATGCACACACTGGAAGTTCAAGGAAAGCTATCGAATGAAGTTGATGCCATTAACTACGAATCAATGCGAATTAATTTTTAAGGAAGAAGTCAAAATATGAACAGTCAAGATTTCCATCTAGTGATCCGCACTTTGTCTCCTGTCCATGTACCCGATGCATCGGTATCGACGCCAAGCGGTACAGCTACGCCAACAACACGTGCACTATATAAAGAAGGCAAAACGACTTATCGAGAAGTTGTTTTGCCTTCGAACGGTGCTCGTGGCCGTCTACGTCGTAAGCTGGCTGATCGCATTGCTTACGCGTTGGCTGATAAAGGTATTACACTGTCTGCTGATGCAGCTCGTGGATTTCTTAACGCTAAAGCCACCGGTGTTCCTGCTTCTGAAAGTGCCTCAATTTCGTTGATTAACGACGCATTGGAAAAACCGTTTTCTGGGCTACTAGGCGGCGGTAAATTTATGTTGAACTCTAAATTGTCGTTCGGTACCATCAACCTCGTCTGCGACCGACACATCGATAACGGTTATGTACCTGAATTCTTGTCAGATATTGCCGTTGATGTAAGCGCTCGAATTACTCAGAAATTCACCAAAATCTCAAAGGACTCGACGATAGATGGCTCTGTATTTGATGGCCTACCCAAAGTTGTCGACAACTATTACGCCAGTCTTGATGAGTGGCGTGCTTTGATTGCGTTAAACAAAGAAGAGCGAAATAGCTCAAAAGACGCTGAAGCTGATGCTGATCTAAAAGCCGCAAAAGAAAAGGCGTTAGAAGAACTCAAAGAAAAATTGGACACTGAACTCTTACCTCTAGCTCAAAGTAACATTGCTGACAAAGTGAAAAGCGGCAAGCTGAAGGTTGAAGGCGAGGCTCAAGAGTCGAAAGCCGTTAAAACTGAATTGAACAAACTGGTTAAAAAAGAATTAGCGGAACGTGAAAAACTCAGTAAAAAGCTGGATATTCAAAACATGATGGAAATTGAAACGCTGGCAACAGGCTTGCAGTTTCACTCTCTCATCACATACAAGGAGCGCGAGATGAATACCGCGCAACTTGGGTTACTGTTACTGGGCATTCAAGATGTTGCGAAAATGAACTTCGGCATTAACGGCGCGATTGGTCACGGTCGAGTGAGTTTCTCGATGTACGACGCTGATCACAATCTGATCATGGCTCAAGATGAAGAGACAGGCGCGTATGAGTTTAGCGGTAACGCCGCAACATGGATTGAAGAAGCGATGGCGCACCTAGAATCGCTTGATAAATCCGATGCAGATCTAATTGAGGCTATATATGGTAGCTAAAACCTATAAAGTCATAATAGAGTTGGGTGGCACTATGAGTAAGCCTGATCTCCCGATTCACCTTGACGGGCTTCTATCCTCTGCGAAAACCGCCGAGGATGGTGGTGACTGGACAAATCAACACGATCTGCCCATTGAAAGGTTTGAGGGAGAAAATGGTTGGTGCTTTAAAGCCAGCACACTGAGATTTAGTCCTGTTGCTCAAGAAGTCATTGCTAAAACCAATAAAATTGATGTCACGCACCTGGCTGAAATTGTTAAAAACGGTGTGACTAAAATCCCTAATAAAGTTTCAACAGCATCAGGTAAATACAAAGCAGATCTTTACTTTGATTCAGTCGTGCTGGTGGATGTTGTTGAAGCTTATGTTGTCACTGATTCTCCCGATCGTGTTCTTGAGTTACTAAAAACGCTGCGTTTTATCGGCGGAAACAAAGGACTTGGTTTGGGGCTTGTTAAATCAGTACAGCTTGCAGAAGCCTTGAAAGAAGAAGCGGATTACTGGCAACACCGGTTTCTTCCAAGCGAAATTGATGCAGATTGTCATGCCGTGGTTGGCCGCCTGCGCTCTCCTTATTGGAAACATGATGAGCAAGTGATTGTTTACAACAAGTCGTGGAATGTTGTGCCCTAACGATTCAATAAAGTTCATTACTCTCAAGACTGGTGGTATAACCGCCACCAGATTTCCTCCCCTTGCACTAAATTTGTTTTTAATAAAGCAAATCAGATAAGTAATTACTTGTCATGGCCTTAGTCGCAATAGTGTAAGTCGTTTAAGCCCTTAACCATTCCGCATTATTCTAAATAAATCGCTGCTAAATATATTGCTTGCTGTTTTCAAAACATCGATTACGATTTAAAAAAACGTACAAAATGATAAATATCAGCATCAATAACACAACTACAATTTCTGTTACAAATAATTATATTTGCCCTAAAGAAACACATGAGGAACATAAACCTTTAAGTGGTTTATTGAGGTTTGCACTTTTTGTGATAGAAATTGCTCTTTTGATTTTTAACTAATAGAGAATCTGAAAACAATGCCTATGACCACATGCAAACATTGTAATTCTAAAACCAACACAGCTGTTATTGACCATAACCAAGACGGTAAATGCTTAGTAGTTTTTGATGGCAAATCGCAATCTTACAAGAAAGGCTGTGGTTATAACTCTGCAGATAAGTTGGATCAGAAATTCGCGGACAAGATCATTAATTCGGCTTAGTGAGTGACATCGAAGTATGCAAGAAAATAGACATCCGTATACTTCATCAACGGTTGTTTTTTCTAAACCCTTATCTCTACTGTTGCAAATATCACTTCACATTCACAATAAGACCTCCTAACTACAACTGAAAAAGAGGCAATTAGAAATGAGAAGTACATCGAGTCCAATAGATAGAACACCTTGCCCTAAATGTAGCTATCCGCACGTACACAGCGCTCAGGAAGCAAAGTATCAATTAGCTGAAAAACTACCCGATTACACTGTGTTGGATATCAACCAATCGTTGCCGAGGGCTATCAATACGATGAAACGGTTCGTGAATTTTTAGGTGATGAAGAAAGTGCGGAAAAGTTTATAGATATGGTACGTAATTGGTCACTATCAGAACAGCTAGCTGTTATTTACCACGCCCAAAAATTTTGGTCAAAGGTCATAGATTAAATATTTAGCAGCAACATTTCCCTAATTTTTTAAACCTGCTTAATGAATGCAACTAGCTAAAATTAACGGTTCGAGAAAGGTAAAAGCAGCAAAGTCTAGTACACTTAAATACGTCACGAGATATTTAGGGTGCTTTTTATTAATGGGTCATGAAAAATATATACAAAAGATAGAAATATCAGCGCATACAGAGTTTGAATTTTGTAAAGAAGTAATACTAACGCAGGTTGGCCGACAAGCAATTGAAAGCGCTCTATGTGGTTTTAAAGTAAAATGGTTAGAAGACAGTGATATTTGGGCTTTAATAGAAAAAGATGAATATTATGACGTCCATATTGGTGATATGTATCTTGAGGACTATGATGACTTGCCAACAGAGGTATTCGAGCTTGTCGATAAGATCCTTAGCTACTCAGAGAACAACGATCCCCAATTACAGCTACAAGGCATTATTGATGATTCAAACTTTAAAATACACGAGTTTACCTTTGATTGCTGTTATCTGAACAACCAAGATTTAGTGATTGTTGAAACTACCCACAAAGCCTATCTTATGTTCCGCTCAAGCGCTGAGTCTATCCTGCAATATTCAGGCTTGTATATGGAATTTGAATCAGTAGAACTTGCTAGGCAGTACGTGTTTACTAAATATGACCCTCTCAATGAAAATGATTTTCATGTCCTATCAACGCTTTATCAAGAGATAGAAACTGACCAAATTAATAAGTTACTTGGCTGATACTGATAGCCTTAGCCCAATCCCCTACCTCAAAATTACCCACATCTATACTATATCCCTCCTAAAACTTGTAATTTCACGCCAGCCTTTAAACTGAACCAACTTAATTAATAAGAGGTTTAAGGAATATGGGTAAAGCCAATTTAGAGCAAGTTTTGCATTTCAGTTTAACTCAGAATTTAGTCGATGCCTTAATTGAGGATAAAGCACTTAATATAAATATTATTTTTAATAACAACCAAAATATAAAAGTCAAAGTAACAGCTTTTGAAGAAAAGTATCTTACTGAGTTTTCATCAACCAATGTAGCAATAACATTAGATTCTGAATGTGTCTGTAACCTTATTGATCAGATAATTGAGTTTATTGATGAGTGCGGATTACTGCATGAGTCGTACCATAAATTCTCTTGCAAAATAGCCGAGTATATTGCTGTGAGTACACATCATGACGGTATTGGGCTGTATCTAAACAAGGCTCAATTGCGTTTAATAAAACGTAGCGAACTGAACAAGCACTATAGCTTAGGGGCTGACACTACTACAAGCGCATTCCACGATGGGTTTAATGCTAATACTCATGTGGCTGCTATTTGGTCTAAAAGCGTCAGTAATTTCATTGCCGTAGAGATTTAGATCAATATTCCATGACCCTGACAGTTTTCCATTTAGGAAATTCTGCTTTAAATGATGTAATACATATAAAAGCCAATTCTTACTTACATTAAAATATCGAGGTTCAATACTATGCAAAATTCAACTAAAGTAATTATTTGTTTTGTCATGTTATTTTTAGCTGTTCTTTTACTCAGCTTAAAAACATCAATCCAAACTTATTTTGCATTACCCAGTGATTTATCTTTTGATATAGCAATATCCGTCAGCTTAATTATGCTCGGCTCAAGCATCGGTTATTTCATTTTAAGAGAAAAACCTATTTTTCTCATCTCTACAATACTTACACTTATTTGGGTATTTATCGTCCACCCTATCATTGAGCATAAGTTGCCAGAGATTTTCTTATCTAGCACCTACTGGGAGACGGCAATCGGTTCTTTCCTCTTCGTTTTTGGCTCATATTTTAGTTTATGTCGTGAATAAATATTTTCAATTTATTCAATTTAAAAGGTACCGACCCGAGTATTTTTTAACCATCCTGAATATAAACGCATATTAATGCATCTATAGTCACATTAAAAAGGCTTATCCAAATGAAGATAATTTTAATTCTAGCAATGCTGTTTACATCGACGTGTTATGCTCAAATCAACGTTGAGCATCCGTTTTCCGCTATTGTAACCGTAGCTAAGGTTGTCGATGGCGACACCGCCTTTGTTACGCTGTCACCGAAAGATTACTCATCATTCAAAACATCAGCAACATCACGAAAACAGGAAAAAGCGTTCAACGATAAATACTATAGTGTCAAAGTCCGTATTGCCGCGATCAATACACATGGAAAGCGTGCATAGCAATCCGAAATTAAATACCGAGGCAGGAGCAATAGCTTCAAAATGGGCTAAGAACCAATTTAATAAAAAAAAGGTTCGCCTCAAATGTTGGGATTTTGGGAAGTACGGGCGTCCTATTTGCAGTGTCGAACGTGTTGATGATGGCTATGACTGGGGATACGAAGCGATAAGAGCTGATCATTCAGATTACATTCAAACATGGGGGCAGCATCCGTACTTTCATAAACGGTACTTATCCGCTACGTTTTCGGGGAACTAAGGTTTCACAGATCGATTAAACCAACTCAACTAAGACTCAAAGACACATATACTGGTATTCGTCTAATGCCATCATTTACTCATCCACATACCTAATAACCTATAAAGTTGATTAATTTTAATGGGCTATTTGACACCCTTGCTAATTATCCAACTCCTTTACAGTTAATTAATACCGCTACAGGAGGGAAAATCGATGAAGAGTAATATCAAAACAAATAACGAAGCTAAAGAAAAAGGATTCGAGTATTTTTTAGAACGTGGACTTAGTTGCTCTGCTACTTTCTTAATTAGTATTTCTATCGGTGCACTAATAGGAGTTAGCCTAGTGCTCGGCTTTGATGTAATGCAAGATATCGCACATGAAATGGTTGATAGCGCAAAGAGCACATTCAATAATAACGAGGATTAAGTTAGCTTGGGTGTCCTATATTTTATTCACATGCTCTTCCGGATACCTTTTCGTTTTTACCATGATAAAATCACTTCATACATTACCTATATGAAGGATTTAAAAGGTGTTTAGATTGATAATGGCCTGCACACTCCTATTGCTCATCTTTGGTATGCCGTACTACGCATATCGCGCATATCAGACTAATCAAGAATGGGATAACGTGCCTGTTAAAGCTGTCGTGAACGCTGGTCGCTTAAATGTCAGTAGTTTTCCTGATTTGGACTTAGCAGATCGATGTGACGCTGTACAGAACGCTTTTGTTGACTATAAAAGCACAGAGAATAATATTTATATTCGCTGCAATAGCGTTAATTTGCTCTTTTTAGGTGATTTTTATTCTAAATTTCAAATTATCCGAATCGATAGAAGTGATAACGCTGCAAAATCAATAAGCTTTCTCTTCTAATTATTACTAGTGACAATTAGTATATAAATTAAGAAAACCACCAACATTTTACCGCTATACCGCAATACGCTGAACTTGTAATCCACATGATGTTTGGCGTTATCCCCTAGACTACCGTTGCTCTTTCCTTGAATCCTTTACCATGTTGATACACATTAAAAAGGAGTCTGCCATGATGTTCGCTCGTATCCCTTACCATTCAAAAGTGACTGATGTTGTCGTGATTTACGCCACCGCAACGAAAGCTTTTGCATGGGTGTTAGATCAATCCGCCGATGTACTAATACAAAGCACTGAACGTAAGATAATTTCCGCATCTCCAGCGTTTTTTCAACGTTATCAAGTCAGTTCGCCTATCCAATTTGAAAAACTGGAGCCATTTATCAAGATTGAAAAAGGCACAGTAGCGAGCTGTACAGTTGATGGCGAGACTATTAAAGGTTTAGTTACGGGTACGACTAAGAAAGGTATAGCGCTAATGACTGAACACAGTAAATATACACTACCTTTCTATTACTTACTCACGCCGATCAAGGCTCTTGAATTACCTGAGAGTCTTAAAGAGTGGTCGGCTATTAGCAATAGCTAGTACAACGAAATATCACGATGGCGGTTATTGCCAAAAGATCGATATTTATCGAAATAATAAGCACGTGATGGCATGGAAGGAAGATGCGTGGTCAGGAAGTCCAGAAATAACTGTGTTGAACAATGACGTTGATCATAAAGCCGATCTGATTGTTGCAATGCAGCAAGCACTGAAAGAAAACAATCTAGAAGACACCATGGGTATTTACTCCTCTATAGAGTGTATTCCACAGTTTCTATCCATTTCTAAATTTGTCAGCATCAAGGATTGGGCGAATGTTATATAAAGACGAACGGCCATCATCAAGATTTTGAAATAACTAACCTCTAGATGCAAAAAAAGCCAACAAAGTGTTGGCTTTTTTTACGGTCAATGGGGTTACCAAACCCCCGCTCACCACAAGCGTTTGAAGCAACCATCTTCAGGCACTGAATTGGTAAGGAAACTACACACTATAGTTTTACGTTTTTTTAAAAAAACCCAAGTCAGCCACGAACTCATCATATGACAAGATGTAAAGTCCTGCAATACAGTAAGTTAATTTAAGCGATCAAATTTCTGCTGCCAGTTTCAATTTTTTTCTTTAGCTACAAAAAAAACTGCAAATTTCGCTCTTCTCAAAAACATATACTGGCTCCAATGTTAATAAAATGGAATTTAATCGTTATGAATCCAGCCAAGATTTTACTCTTAACTGCATTAGCATTTGCATCGACCACCAGCGTTGCGGCCAAAGCACCAATCGGAGCTGACGACACGCTGGGTGATGAATGGGTGCAAAATGTATTAAAACAAATTAATAACGTGGAAGCTGAAAATAACAAGCTAAAAAAACTGCTTTTAGAAAGACAAACGGCAATCGCTTTTATCAAGCGAGAAGATCAATTTAAGTATTTTTCGGTTAAACCTGGCTCTTTAAGAAAGCAATTACCTGCCCTCATTCGACAGGCTGGATTTACTACAGTGCGTTGGAGTGACGATATTCCACAGTCGTGCGACTGGCAATTCGATAATAGTTTCAAAATTGATGTCACTAAGCCACATAGAGCGACGTTGCAATACTTCAAAGGCTTACCAATTACGCCTGTCCTCGTTAAACGAGACAACAGTATTAACATTGAACCGCTATCAGTATTACCGGAGTGTGCATAATGAAGTTTAACGTTATATCTATTGCAGTTTTATCCGTTTTATCACTGTCTGCGTGTCAATCAAATACGGTAAATTACAGTGCCCCGAAACAAGTCGTTAATAAAGATTATGTTAAGGCTAAGCCAGCTAAAGCAACTGACAATGCCGTTGTGGTAAGCAAGATCGAAAAGCCAGCAACAATCTTGGCAGAAATAAGTCAAAAAACGGATGTCAAATTAAAACCGATTGAAACTGTGAAGATCAGTGAGCCAGCCGTTGTTCTCAAACAGCCTATTGCAACAGCAAGTACCAATAAAAATAAACAACAACTCGTTAAACCTATTTCGCTCGTTAAGCCAGTCGAAAGCAGCACAAGACGCGATGTACTCAGTACGGCTTCTCGACTAAGTAAGCAGACAACAACACCTTTTCCATTTTTACGTGTAAACAAACTTGATTACCGTTTGTCGTTTAACAATGAAAGCAAAGAGTTTACGTTCAAGGTAACACCGACATCGTTGGAATCGAATCTAAGCAACCTATTGGCTAAAACAGCCAACACAACCTTGATCTTTAAACCGAGTTCTGGCCACGAATTTCCAAATGCCTTTTATATAAAAGGCAAAACAGTTTTGGAACTCTCCGATCAGCTTCTTCGTCCATTTGTCAGACCATCGACGCTACATGCTGAAGTCCATCCAAACAACCTAATTGTCGTTAATTACGAGGGCTCTTAAGATGAAAAAGTCACTTCTTACATTGGCATTCGCATTAACGCTCAGCGGTTGCTCTATTTACGAACATCAAGAAGAAGTCAAATCAGAAATTATGGCTGATAGAAATGACGCCATAGAAATTCGTAATAGAAAAAACCAGTACAGCAATATCACTATCAGTAAAGAACTGTACGTTGAACAACTGTCTCATAAAGATGCAAAAAAACCTGAGTGGCACTTCAAGCGCGACAGCTACCATTATCGTGATATTCCGCTGCACAGCATTTTGTCTTCTATTTTTATCGGCGAAAACGTCTCACACAAATTTATTGACGGTACAGACCGAAAAAAGCTGGCTTCTTTAGATCTTGAAAATGGTTATAAAGGTGATGCATTAGATTATGTTGCGGCGAATGTCGGATATAGCTACACGATTGAAAACTCAACTATTCTATGGTCGCAATTTGAAACTGATACTTTCGATATCGCGATGTTCCCTGGTGAAAACCAATTTGGTATCGGTAAGACGGGTGAATCTACCGTCAATTTAAGCTCAGGCGAGGATGGCGCCTCAATCGTATCGAGTGCGGATGAGTTCTCTCATATCAAAGGCACATTAAAAGTTTTCGAAGACATCATTTCATCGCTAGACGCAATTAAGTCTGAAGATGGATTTATCAGCTATTCTGAAAGCTACTCGACAATCACGGTTAAAGATTATCCATCGAATGTTGCTGCAATGCGTGATGAAATCGAACGCGTTAATGAGCGTCTGCAGCGGATGGTATCAATCGACATGGAAGTGATTGATGTTGTTATTAACGATGAAACCAAAGCAGGTCTAGATTGGACCGTCATCGCTGAACAACTAGGTTCTAAAGATTATATCTTTGGCGCGGCTAGCGGCATGTTAGATACCGTTTCTAGTAATGTCGCTCCTATGTTGATTAGTGCAGGTATCGGTCAAGGCAGAACTTCTGGCACTTCAGCTATGGTCGAATTACTTAAGGCACAAGGTGGCGTTAGTCGTCGTGCATTACCGCGTGCGGTCACGTTACATAACCGTGTCGTAAAACTAAGAAATGTAGACACTCAGGATATTGTTTCAGAGCGTTCAATCAACAACACCGTTAACTCTGGCAGTGAAGTTGGCGTTAAACAAAAAACGGTTGAGACCGGTTTCTCAATGTATGCATTACCGACCATTATTAACGGTGATGTTGTCATGCGTTTAACCACAAACATGAGCACGCTGCTTGGTATCGATAAGAAGAGTCTCGGTGCTGGAACGGGTGAAAACGATGATGCCCTTTACGTCGAGTCAGCTCGAATCAGTGATAAAGATTTTGATAATACCGTGGTAATTCCACATGGATCATCATTAGTCATCGCTGGATTATCATCAACAAGAATGCATCAGCAACACAATAATGCTGGTTACGATGCGTTAGGTTTTGCTGGTGGTGCCAAGAAAAAACGTGTTGAGACAATTATCGTCATCACACCGACTATCTTACGAGGTAGCCGCGGATGATATCGATCGATAAAGCACTCACTCAATACAGCTTGTTTTGTTCGACACCCTTAGATTTACCGAAAGATCAACGACAGGCAAACGGGATTCTTGAGCAATTTAAAACACTCAATATTACGCACTACTGCCTGATTAGTTCAGCCCAAAGTGGCTTGTTTGCCAAGTCTCGAATTTTAGGTTTAAAACATGATCGCTGGCCTATTGCTTATGCCATTACGGATAAGCTCAAACTCAATTCGTTTATTTATGTTCATTTTGAAGATGAAAGCCCAAGCTTCATGGTGATAATGAAGGATCAGCGTGTCGTTGATACTTTCACTCGAGATAATTTTAAAGATGAATCTTGTCCTGAGCATATCGCTAGCTTAGTCAAAACCTTTAAAACACAGCTGAGCATAATCTCTAATACCGAGTTAAATGAACTGGCTTTAAGCGAATGTGGGCTTAATGAATATCACAGTGCACACACAGTAAACTCAACACTGCTTGATGATATTTGCCGCTCATCGGTTGTAAGTAAATATCAAAATAACATTTTAAATACGACACAACTGTTGAAAACGATTAAAGACGCCAACAGTTACAAATACTTTTTAATTGCAGCTTTATTATTCCTAATCGGCGGGAGTTATGCCGCTTACAGTTTAAATTTCGAAGAAAAAGAGATCCGTACCGAGATCATTGATGACCATAAAGATCTCAGAGAAGCGTTTGCTAATAGCACCAATTTTAAATCACAAGTCCTGCCGTTTTACGCTGATATGAACGAGCTTGTGAAACTGAAAGGTTGGTCTGTCACTAGCATGAAGCTGACGACTTTTAAGGGTAAGAGGTTGGTCTCATATAAAGTCGAACGCGCTAATGGTATCAGTCAAAGCCTTCAAACGTTTGCCTCAAAAAATCATTTTAAAATCGAAGTCAAAGACGGTGAGTATTTCTTACTTGCCGAAAACAAAAACATGTCGGTCTTTGAGGGACCTGGTCGTATGTCGATTGACGCGATAAAAAATTACATTTATGACGCAACCCAAGTGTATTGGTCGGATTCAGTAAAAGTATCGATAAAAGCCATTAATTTATCCAAAAAATGGCAAGCCACTCCAATGCAGGTGACTGTTACAAACTGGTCAGTAGAAGACTTTGATTCACTCGCGAGTACGTTAAGTCATATTCCCGCTTCGTTCGTCGATGCTGACTTAACGACGGATGAGTTTCATATGATAAGCGGTCAATTGAACTTTAATTTATTAGGAATTTAACTTATGGCATTAAGTAACGGTAAGAAAGCAATGTTGGTTCTTTTAGGTGTTGCTGGGGCTTTCACTGTGTACTTGAACTACGAACAGTTTCAATATTCGAGTGATGTTCAAGTAAGCAGTAATCAAGCGACTAACCAAAGTAGTCATCAAGCTGACAAGGGCATTCATTCCCCTGCAGCACTCGGAAAAGATACTCAAAAAATCATTGAACGTGATGGAGAAACAATTGTACAAATCACTAAGGCACCACCTCCTGAGTGGCGCGCCCCCGTCTATTCAGACTTACAAAATGCAGCAATCATTCTTGCTCAAGCTGTCAATGGTGAAGAAGCCGCCGCTTGGCTCTATGAAATCAACTCTAGCCGTCTTGCAAAAGTACGCGTCGCTAATTCAGAGCTAAAGAAACAACTGTCTGAAAACCTGCTAGAGACAGAACGCAACCAAAAAGAGCGTAATAAAGTTAACCTGAATACTGACGAGCCAAAAATGAAATCTACTGCCTACTTAGACGATGAAGAATTTCCCACTTCTTTATCAAGTTTTAGAGGCCAAAGCAGTAATGGTAGTACTGGTGGTGAAGTCACGAAATCAAGAGCACGACTTGTGTTAAAAGGTATTCGAAAAAACCATGTCACGCTGGCATTCGGCGACGATTACTTTCCAGATGCGAAAGTTGGTCAAACCGCATTTAATCGCTACAAGGTTGCAAGTATTAACGTCAAAGAGCGTTTTGCCACTGTAGTAGATAAAAGAAGTGGAAAGACTAAAACCTTATTCTATGGACAGTAATAGGCATCGATGATTATGGAAAATTATTCACTGGAACTTGCCGATTTAAAGCCTAGCTTTAAGTTATTTTGTAAAAATCTACTGAAAAACGATATTCCCATTTTTGTTAGTAATTCTGGGCAGGTTTACCTTAATAAAGAGCTCATGCTTGCTCATCCTGTCGCGTTCAGTGAGCTCAAACGTCACTATGGATTAGTTTTCAATCAACAATTGGTGTTCGATAATATTGTTTATGAGGATAAAACTGATATTCAGGAGCACCTTGAAAGTTACATTACTGAATCGAAGAACGTAGAAATCAACGAGACAGAAACAAAACGTAAACTTACCGAATGGGCAATTAAAGCCATCCAAAACCGTTGTTCAGATATTCACGTCTTTATGGAGCCGGGTCGTACACGATTGGAGTTTAGAAAAGATGGCTTAATTGATCGTCGGTTAAGAACAACAGATGACTACCAAACAGTAAAAGCGGTCATTCGTACTCTTTATGATAAAGGCCGTGGAAAACAAGAATTCAGTGAGAACTCAACTCAGGGAAACAGTTATGGCCTGACACTCACAGATTTTACAATTGTCGACGATAACGGAAATGAAAAACTCATCAATGAAATGAACGTCATGTTGAGGGTTGAGAAAGCCTTATATGAGCTTGGCGTCAAATCAAAAGAGTCGGTGCAAAAGGCGGTTATACGTGTCTCGACGCAGAATAAATCGAAAAACCTGACACAACTGAACGTCCCTACCCACGTCAGCCAATGTATCAATCAAGTCATGCAGCAACCGAGTGGCTTTATCATCATTTCGGGACCGACAGGATCGGGTAAATCGACACTTGCTCACGGTGCTCTACACAGTTTTCCTGAAGGAAAAGTTTTAGAAGCGCTGGAAGATCCTGTTGAAGTCATTGCTGAACACAACTCGCTCATCACGCAAACCAACGTCAATATTGCAGAGGGATTTGAATCTCAACTGAAAAGTTTAATGCGAAAAGATCCTGATGGCATTTTTATTGGTGAAATGCGTGATGCGGTTTCTGCCGAAATTGCAATGACCGCAGCATCTACAGGCCACTTAGTCCTCACAACAACACACGCCAACGACACCATTCTTACACTTGTACGCCTCAAAGATCTGGGTGTGAGTTATGCCGATATGGGTACCGAAGGAACGCTTTCGATGTTCATTGCACAACGTTTAGTGCCGTCACTGTGCCAGCATTGTGCTACCGACTCAGAAAACGACACTTACTATGAAGCACTCAATCTCAATCGAGAGGAACATACGATAAAACATCGTAATCCGTCAGGATGCGAACACTGCACGAATGGCATTACAGGACGTTTGCCAATCATCGAATATTTATTGTTCGATAAAGAAATCTGTCAATTTATTCGAGATGAAAAACTTGAACTGATTGAGCCATATATTCGCTCAAAGGGATGGTTATCACTGGTTGATCGCGCACGTGTTGCCATTGCCGCAGGAAAGATCGACCCTGCAATGGTTAATCAGTTCATTAAAGATGTTATTCCAACGGACAGCGTTATTCGCTACGCATAAAGGACGCAAAAGAGATGGACTACGACATTGGATTAAATAACCCAACGACACAGGTAACTAAGGTGAATCGATTAGAATCACTGCAGTTCACTAACAAAAAGCAACAGGCATTTATTGAATTGTATCTATCGTTGAAGATCAATAATGCAGATCAGGTCGTTGAGAAAGATGATGTCATTTTTGAGATGATGAGAGATATTTTCACTGAGGTCTATAGCGAGAGCTCAATTTACGTCACTGTTTGCCAATATCTATTAGACAGTATTGAACAAGGGATCAGTCGAGATGATGCGATGTCCCAATATTTCAATAATGATGTGGTGCAAATTTTTGCAATTACTACAACGGTAACATCACAAGCCAGTGGTTCAAATGTCTTATCGCTGTTATCGCAATTTCTAAAACGCCAATTTAAGATAAACGCAACCACTAAGCGAACTCTCTTTATCTCTGCTTTTATAATTGCAATCGGCATCTTAACATTTGTGATCACCGCGACTACCGCTTTGCCGTTACTCGCATCTAGCTACTCAATTGAGCTGACAGGTTACTCAAAACTTATCGCTAACATAGGCAACGTCATTACGACTATCGGCTTTTTTTGGCTACCAATACTGATTGTTCTGATAAAGCTGTTTAGCTACAGCTTGTCACATTTCGCCTGGCTACCAATTTATCGTTATCAAAAAGTCGCCCACCTTTTTTCCATGTTGGCATTAATCAAAAGCACAGGTGAAACGACGATCGATGGATTGGAGTTAATAAAACCTAATTTAATCCCCTTTTTACACCCCCACGTTGAACAGATGCTCAATACAGATGGTTCACAAAAAGGCTTCGATCACCTTGATACAGGATTATTGAGCTTAGAAGCGCGAGTGAAATTAAGAAGTATTGGACGAATTCAGTCAGTGGATGCAGATAGCAGTTTTCTTGACCTCTCAGAGTTTATTGAGACAAACAACACTAAGAAAATAGAGACACTTGCAGGACTGACACCGCTATTCGCTCTTGGCATCACGATAGTCTTGATGCTGAGTGTTTTAGCTTCAGTCGTCATGCTCATGATGGAAGGCATGGGGCTAAGTTGATACGTTGTTTTTTTTTGACCTCAAGAAAAAAACGACCATTTCCTTATGAGCATATTTGCAATAATAAAAACGAACTTCATTCCTAACTTTAAGGACAATCCGATGGAAAAGATAAAGCAAAACGACGTTGCACTGGAAAAAGATCCAATTAAAACGTTAAACCGAAAAAGTCGCCGTCAAGCTGGTGCGATATTGTCTGCTGATGCACTGTTCTATTTTGTGGTTATAATTGCTATATCAGTTCTTGCAGCAATGGCGATTAAACCTGGTATGAGTATGTTGCGTGCTTATAATTTAGCAGCACATCTCGATATTATAAATAAAGCAGTAAGCATTAATTACGCGCACTCAGGTGTTTACAGCACGCTGGATATGGACGAGTTAAAGCAAGATCTTCCTAAAGACTGGGATGATGGCACAAACGTCGGTGTCGCAGTCAATCCATGGGGCGGTAATTACACTTGTAGCGTTGGCTCAGTACCTTATATTTACACATGCACAGCAACTAATGTTGGTGTCTATGATTCAAAGCGAATTATCGATAACTACGGTAGCCGCGTTGTATACAATCCTTCAACGAAAACAGCAGTATTTACCTATGGTGAAGTCTAATCATAGGCAGCATGGTTTTGTCTTGGCGACCAACTTGGTCGCCTTGATGATGGCTATGATTACAATAACAGTCATGTTCAGCATCATTACTATGATGGTTATTAAAATTAACCACCAAAAACAACTTATATATCAAGTCGAAAAATTATTCTTTGCCACGGAAGAATATTATTTAGTTAATTGCGACAGCAATGATCCATCAAGTCCTGATAATGTCATAAACCCAACTGTTTCATCTTTAAAAACCGATGGTTTTTTGACGGAAAATGACAAAATAATAAATCCTTTCGGTAACCCATTTACTATTAATTTCGATCGTAGCACTGGAAGCACCAATATTATTATTGAAGCAACATTTAATTCTGAAAGGTACTTTAAAGGAATAAAAAATAAAGCAGAGAAATATTTTGGTGTGGCTGTTAATAACAAAACCGTATATTTCTCACGTCCCCTTTTATTTGGAAAGGAAACCGAGATAGCACAAGATAATAGTGTTTTTGGCGGAAACATTTGTCACAAATAATAAAGTTAACAAAGCTCACACTTTTTCTTTACAAGCCTGTTATAAACAAAATATCGCTTGTATATTAAAAATACAAATAATCAGTTAATGGTCTGGAATAACTGAATGGTTGACCACTTACCCACCATTGCAAATATTTCAGTCAAGTTATCATTTGATTAATCACCGCCTCCCACAGTTTAAACACTTTCAGTTACTGAGAGTGTTTACTTTTTTTAAGGAAACACCATGAAAAAGTTATTACTAACAACTCTTACTGCTCTTGTAGCAGCTCCAGCATTCGCAGGAATGCAACCATTTTTCGCTAAAAACATTCCAGAAGGATGGCCTAGTTACGAAATTAAAGATTATAACGCCCAAGTTGAAGATGGTTATGACGGTCCACTGAGTAACATTCTTGTCATTTACGATCCAAGCATCAAACCTGAGCAGTTAAATCGTTACTTGGTACAGCAAACCGCGATTGCTAATAAAGCTCACGACATCAACAACATCAAATACCGCCGTAATGTTGTTGCCGCCATTCCTATGAAATTGGAAGGCGATAATGTGGCAGAAGTTGCTGATAGTTTTTCATTTGGTGATTTTGATGAGATACGCCGCAAATACGGTGCTTCAGTCGTCTCACTTGTAATCAACAGTAACCTTGCTGACCGTCAGTGTGGTGTGCAAACCAGTTACCACACCGTCAGCGTATTTAACGAAGCCTGCTCACTACCAACGTTGCTAGCGCACGAATGGGGACACGTTGACCGTCTAGGTCATGAGTACGAGCACACACAATCACATTTTGAAGACGACAACTACGCATGGCGCTGTGGCGGAAAACCGACCATCATGAGTGCCGACCTCAATTACGATCAGTTTGATTTGAATGAGTTCTATTCGGATCCAAACGTTACAAGAGGTGGCGAGGCGTGTGGTACGGTAACCGCAAACAATGCGAAAGTACTGAAAGAATCAATCGCCCATCCAAATTCATACTGGCAAAATGTTACCCCACTAGAAAAAATTGGTAACGTCACTATTGCTCTGGATGAAAACCAATCGTCAGAATTTGAGAAAGTTATCACGGTGACACGTGATGGTGACGTGTCTCAAGCTGCTTCGATTGAGGTTTATTCAGATGCGGTAACCGCTGTGCCAGCAACCGATTATCAAGAGCTGGCAAAACGTGTTGAGTTTGCACCGAACGAAACCACAAAAACGGTATCTCTACAACTTGTCAATCCAGCACCTACTGATGCGATTTGTGATGATGGTGAAAGAACGTTAAAACTTGGTACACGATGGGGCGAGAAACTTGGCTCATCTAACCAACTCGATTTAACCGTTAAAACGCCTGAAGACACGCTCGCTAATTGTGCAAAAGACAAAGAGCCTGAACCAACACCAACACCAACACCAGATAATGGAAATGGTGGCGGTAGCGGCGGTAGCACTGGCTTGCTAACATTATTCGGCCTAGCGTTATGCGCGTTAAGGGCTAGAAAGCGCCACTAAACACAACCGTGTTATACAAAAACCAATCCCTCGGGATTGGTTTTTTGTTTTTCAAGTAGCAGTTTTTTGCTAGAATCAAATAACAACTCGGACCCGCCTTTATGGTTACCAAATATCAACGCAATCCTAAGACAAAGGAATTTCCATGGTATTTCGTAATCTATCAATTTTAGCAATACTCATGATAATGAGTCTCGGCGTTCACGCCAATACATCTGTGTCAAATACGGCATCAGATCTCAGCATACAAATCACTAAAAATGAGTTAGCTCAAAAGGAGCGTTACGCTAAGCTCACAACCGCTACAGCAAGAGACATTAATAAGGTTAGAGCAGGCATCGTTGCTTACTACATGGCAAATATGGGCTGGCCAGCTAATTTAAGCGATATTGAAAGTGATGGTTTTTATGCCGGTTCATTTAAAACGCCTTATGGCACCATTAATGGCGAACCAAACGGCAGTAACTACGATTTATACGTTTCAATGGCTGATAATAGTGATCAAGGAAAACGTATTGCATCGCTAGTGGCGGCGAAATCAGGCGGAACAGCAAATAATGAGAAAGTAAGCCTCTCTGTTGGAGTCCCTACCGCTGCATCATTAGTGTCAGGTATGCTCTCGCGCAAATACGATCCAAGCAATCCCGATGCAAACAAAATGGAAACGTCCATTGATATGAATGGGAATAATATCAATGATATTAACACCCTAAATGCAAAGTCCCTAGCCGCTGATAATGCCACAATCGATACCGCATTATCGGTTACCGGTGATACCACTCTAAACAATCTCACGGCAACAGGTATTACTAGTCTAGCTACATTGACCGTTAACGAAGACGCTAATTTTAAAAAAAACGTAACTGTAGATGGTACAACGTCAGCCAAAGACATCAGTGTTACTAACCAAATAGAAACCGACACGCTGAATTCAGATTCATTGACCGTTACAGGCTTATCAACCTTTAAGGGGGGGGCTACGGTAAATGGTCCATTAACGGTGACAGGTAATACTACCTTTAATGACAATTTGAATATGAAGGACGATACAACTCTAACTGCCAGTAATATTAAGTCCAAAAACTTGCAAGTTTTGGGGGTAGCGAACATCCAAGACGCCATCATCGGTACACTCAGTGTGAACGAAAATGTTTCTGTTGAAGGTGTGATCAAGCAAAAAGAAAATTTAGTCGTCGATGATACAGGTCGTCTTTACGAACAAGGTCAACTTGTTTCAACTAAGTACGCAAGCTTAGAAGGTGACAATGTGTTCAGCGGTAATCAAACTTTTAAAAATAATGTTAATTTCAATCAACTCTCGATCAACCAGGGATTGAATACCAATCAACTCTCGATCAAGAAAAATGGTGCTTGGGTCGATGTGTCCAGTGAACTGACTCGATACATGCAGGACGTTAATAGTCATCGACAAGAGATCAATCAACTATCAAGCGATTATGGTTCTTTAGTCGGAAAAATTAATCAAGCAAACTCCAGAATTACGAGTGCAACAAACACAGTGAATAGTTTCAACAACAGAATTACTAATGCTGAGAGAACAGCTAACAGTGCCAACAGCACTGCAGGTAGTGCACTGTGGTATGGACAAGATGCGAGAACACGAAGTCAAGACAACGAACGTTCAATCAATGGTATTAATACACGCCTTGCCAGTTTAGAAAGTTTTGAAAGAAATTGCAGAAATAAACACTATGTCTGTAATTAGTCAATAAATAGAACATTCAATTTACTGGCACCAAAAACCCGCTCAATGCGGGTTTTTTTTTTAGCTCAAGAAAAAACCAACAAAATAAACGACGGCCTTTTTGTTACGCTAGTCAAATAATGTGCTCAAGGAACAGCAATAATGGCTAACGAAGAATATTTGGTGGTTATAAACAAAACAGGTCGCAGGGAGCTGCTGGGAATTTTTAAGTGTCAGGACACTGATGCATTATGGTCAATGGTATCGAGTAAAAGCAAACGGCTAAGGCAACGTGCGTCAGACGGTGATTATATTGAATATTGTGAAATAACTAACGTTAGCTATTCAATTGATCTGACAGGCCGTGTGAGAAGCAATCAGCCACCATTTATTCATAGTTTTCATTATGATGAAGAGTTTGGCAAATTCATACAAAGCGCGCGTTGGAATATATTAAAGAGGCCAACTAAACCGAAAGTTGCATAATTTTAAACTGTGATAGCGTAATAGCAAAAGCTACATTCAACCTTGGGACACATTATGCCAGCCATTATCATTATTGCCGCTGTGCTCTATTACTCATTAGTAAATAGCACTATCACATATTAAAAAAGCGCCTTTAGGCGCTTTTTTTTACTTCACGTAATGCTTGAAAAGGCTTGTGAACGCAACAGGATCGTCAATCGGGCTCACCGATTGGCTGTGCCTTGTGATGTGTCGTTTGTTATTCAAAATTAATAAATAAAGTTGATCTACATAATTCAGTTTTAAGTGATTTTCTAAATGCGAATTTAAGGCATTAAATATTTTAGTCATATCCGCTTTTTGTATTAAATATGTCCCTATAGATATAGGCTGTAACGTTTGATGGCTACTATCAACTCTAGATTTAATACGATTCTCAAAATCACCGGTTAAGCTAACTAATTCTGAAATGGTGCGTTGAATATCATCCTCACCGGAATAGTAGCTTAATAGTAGTTTTGGCTCTTCTTTTGTGATGGTTATCCAAATGTGATGATGAGCAGTTACGGCCTTACCTGAAGGCAACTTAGCAATAACAAATTTACGAGCATTAACATTGCGTAATGCTGACGGCTCAACAACAGGTGGTTTATCTGCATTTAAAAATGCAGGTGTCATATCTAAGTGAGCATTAAGTAACGGACCTGACTTAGCTAGTTCTTCATTCTTATGCTGCTCTGTAATAATGTTGACAACATTGCTAGGAATATCTTCAAGACTTGAATCTGGTTCTATCATTTTATAATCAAATCCAGGTTCAACTAACTTTTCGGCATGTAGTGATAACTCTTCAGAGTAGTAGAATTGAGGTGAGTAACTATAAAAACCACTTTTTTTAAGTAACTTAGTGTCAATTTCTTTGTCCGAATTAGTTGTTTTTGTTAGCGTAAGTGCTGGTAACGAGTTGCGGATTACATCTTTAGAATAATAACTAACCTCAAGATATACTTTTTTATTTACACCAATCCCGTCAAATAAGAATTCAAAGAAAATACCGCCAATCCATGCTTCAATTTTAGAAATGAATCGACGTTTTTTTAAAACAAAATTCAAACCAACTATTTGACCTTCACGATCTAAGAACTTTACTTTGTCTTCATTCCTAAATCTGTATTCAGAATTGTTTTTAATAAAATTAACAAAACGAGAAGCGTGCTCTCGTAAGGATGTGATAATAAAATGAGCAAATTGCTCGGAACTTTGAGGTACTTGTTTTTCTCCACTAACAATTGGAAATACTTTCATCAAATCAACATGGTCATAGGTAATATGCTGCGACTGTGAGTGCTTTCCTGGCCACTTCAATCTTGCGTCAAGATAGAGTAAAAAAGTGAAGTCATTTCCGCTAATAACCGACCATGGTAGAAGGTAAGGTCCTTTTGACTTTAATATATATTTAAGTGCTTCAACGTCCCATCGTAATACATAAATTTGGGGAAATTTCGATGATTCACGATGTGCTAACTTTTTCTCAATACGGAATAGTGGCTTTTGTTCTTCGCTAATCCATGTTTCATCTATTAACTTTCTGGAGCTGAATAGCGTATTGGCCCAAATTGCCAAATTATCATCGACAAACTTTTTCCAATGTTCGTGATTCTTGTCAACCATTAACCATGTTAATACCTGATCACGATCAATACTACAGATAGCTTCGACGTGGTCTTTTAAAATAAAAGATTTCTTATGGTACTCAAAGTAGTTCATTGTGAGGTTAATTATTAAATAAAGAAACCTCAAACGTTTGATGTCAGCAACTTCAAGTGTTGGGTCTGCTGCGGTAATACTTGACGTAAACGACTCAGAGTGATTTACAACAAAGCTCTTTTGATCTTTAAATAATATTCCACTTAAAGGTATAACATTTGAAAATCGAACATGATTTGGAAAGCTATCCAATTTAAAAAATGCCTTCAACAAAGCGTTATCATTGACGTGTAAATTAGGAGTAGACAGTGGATTTTGATCACCTGTAACGAGAAGGTGTCTATTAGTATTACTTACAACAGTAATATCAGTTTTAGAGTTATTGATAATTTGATCATAAGTTTGTTTTTTTGAGTTTATTATGTATAAGGAAGCTAATGTCTTTTTATTAAAATGAACAAAATTATCACACTGATGGCATAGCTCTATTTTATACAATTTGTGTAGCAATGAACGTGCGGAATTAAATTTTAAGTTTAGCACTTCAGCAATTTCTGAGGCAGAAAAACAGCGTTGGTTATTTATTTTATTAAATAGCAACTTAAATTTAGTAATGAGATCTTTTGTTAATATACTCTTATCTAGATCATCGATTGAATTAACGCACATAGGAAAATAAATGATGGGACCATCGCTAGCAAGACGATCTCTCTCCTCATATAAATTATTTTCTTTATTATAAAAAATCATGCTTTTCCTATTGTTCCTTAAAAAAGATCTAGATGTTGGATTTAGGATCTAGATATCAGATATACCCCACCCCCGCACAGTACTATAAATTCTTTTATATCAACATCTTAACCTGTAAATGCATTTGCTGATCATGTGATTTCATTAAATGATCTGTTATATGCATTTACTGATCTTATAAAATCATTTACTGATGCTACATCTAGACTTTCTGATCTGATATTTTTAGTTACTGATCATTTTCTTACTAAACAGCTTATTAACAGCTTATCCACAAATTAAGGATAAAACTTCCAAAATATGTCGTTTTTTTTTTGGCGCTCAGAAAAAAACGACACTTATCAACAGCTAAATGTGCAAGTATAAGTCTTGATGCAAGATTTAGGCTTACTATCAGCTTGTTAATCTAAAGGATAGATTAGCAGAAGTTCACTTGAGAGTTAAGTATCAGTACTTCACTTGAGAGTTAAGTATCAGTACTTCACTTGAGAGTTGAGTATCAATACTTCACTTGAGAGTTGAGTATCAATACTTCACTTGAGAGTTGAGTGTAAATACTTCACTTGAGAGTTGAGTATCAGTACTTCACTTGAGAGTTGAGTATCAGTACTTCACTTGAGAGTTGAGTGTAAATACTTCACTTGAGAGTTGAGTGTAAATACTTCACTTGAGAGTTGAGTATCAGTACTTCACTTGAGAGTTGAGTATCAGTACTTCACTTGAGAGTTGAGTATCAGTACTTCACTTGAGAGTTGAGTATCAATACTTCACTTGAGAGTTAATCGTCAGAAGTCGAAGTGAGCCATGATTATGTGGTGTTCACTTAAGAGTCGTGATTAACGTAACTCTTAAGTGAACTTGAATTGATTCTAAGTGACTGAAAAATATCATTAATTGATTTTTAACTGTTGATGGTGCTTATCATAAGTTCACTTGAGAGTTAAGTGTCAGAAGTCCAATTGAGCCGTGATTATGTGGTGTTCACTTGAGAGTCGTGATTAACGTAACTCTTAAGTGAACTTTAATTGATGCTAAGTCACTGAAAATTAGCATTAATTAATTTCTAACTGTTGATGGTATTTATCAGAAGTTCACTTGAGAGTTGAGTATCAGAAGTCGAAGTGAGCCATGATAATGTGGTGTTCACTTGAGAGTTGGGATTAACGTAACTCTTAAGTGAACTTGAAATGATGTTAAGTCACTGAAAAGTAGCATTAATTAATTTTTAACTGTTGATGGTATTTATCAGAAGTTCACTTGAGAGTTGAGTATCAGAAGTCGAAGTGAGCCGTGATAATGTGGTGTTCACTTGAGAGTTGGGATTAACGTAACTCTTAAGTGAACTTGAAATGATGTTAAGTCACTGAAAAGTAG
>NZ_PYNV01000026.1:0-52482 GCF_003026095.1 Photobacterium sp. GB-72
TTAAGTCTTTAAAATAACTACAGGGGTGTAGCTCCAATTGGCAGAGCAGCGGATTCCAAATCCGCGTGTTGGGAGTTCGAATCTCTCCACCCCTGCCATCTTCAAGAAAGCCTCGTCAGAAATGACGAGGCTTTTTTACGTCTGTATGATTGTAAATTCCCACATAAAGAAAGCCCCACGATAAAGTGAGGCTTAATATGATGATCATTGATAGTGATAAAAGTGACGTAGCCAACGTTCAGCTATCATTATTTCGTCATCTTCACATAATGATTGAATACCTGGTTTAAATTGCGTGGCATCTTTAATGAGCTTTAATCCTGCAAGCATATGAGCCGCTTCAAATAAATACAGAGTTGGATCGCCCATCCCTGTTTTAAAAGGCGTATTTGCTGATTCCCCCCCCGCAAAGAGATACACGCTGTACCCATGACGTGTTTTATATTCTTTGGTTAAATTATTGGTTTTCACTTCGGTGAGTACACCTTGTTGTAATAAATCAGGCAAATGAAGTTCATCATCAGCAGAGGTAACTGTGCTGATAAACATTGGTTGTGAAAGTGCATCAATCATCTCAGGTGTAATTGATTGATTGCCTGTGCAACAAAACAACATATTACAATGTTCGACTAAATATTTGATTGAGCAAGCTTGAATGCCGTCACGAGGAAACTGAGTTAATCTTCTTGGGTCGATATCAGTAACATGAATATTGGTAATACCTTTTGATCTGAGATGTTTTATCACACCGCGGCCAAGGTTTCCCGCTCCGATTACGCCAGTTTTTAGAAAGCCTGAATTATTAATTTTAAGGCCAAATTCTTCTCGTAATATTTGATCGGAATAGTGAACAATACATTCAGAAGCTTCAAAATCTGCTGGCGCTTTGATACTCAGATGGGAAACCGTAACAAGAGGCTTTGAAATTGATTTATTAAGATATTTTTGTAAGCCATTCGCGGTTAACTCAGTAATACCTATGCATTGTTCTTTGAAGGTGTCGCAAATATGTGTAATAGAGGACGAGAAATATCCACCGTGATCAAGAATAAGGAAAGGAGTGTCAGGAGTAATATGTTGGCGGATAAACATCTCACAATACTCAATATTTTTTAAATGAGCTTTATTATTGTGAGTCGAAACAACATGACAACGTGGGATTTTCTTTATCGTTGCGAGAAGTTCTGGGTTTGCGCCTACAGTGGCATCTTTGGGAATGAATATAAGTTTGTCTGCGAGCTCGGCAAGAACGTTAATATAGGGTAAAGAGCCTTCATAGCAATGCATGACAGAAAAAATCACAAGATTATTAGGGAGAACATATTCTTGTGAGAGTTTTTTTAGAAATTGATAACCATGATCAGCATAAAAATCAGCACAATATGAATGCGTTAATATTGGACTAGGCACTACTGTTGTTCCTTGAAAAATGCACTAATAAAACGAGCTAAAGTAAGTTATCTACATAGCTATCATTAAAAAGCTGTAGTAAAGCATGCAATAGAGGCTCTTGCTCACGGGACTGTTTACAACATAAACCTAAACTCATCGGCTCTATTGATTCTGTGTTAAACCGTTGTACTTTATCACTAACAGGACTGTTGTTAATAACAACATCGGGCGCTATGCCTACACCACAGCCAAGCGCAACCATACTAACAATGGCTTCATGGCCTGATATTTGGGCATAAATAGAGGGTGTTATTTTCTTTTTCTTGAACCATTTATCAGCACGGGTTCGCGCAGGTCCAGATTCTGGCAGTATAAAAGATAAAGATTTCCAATCTGGATCATAAGTTAAGCTTTTTTGTAATGTGGGTGATGAGATTAATGGCCCAATCAACGACATCTGGATTTGATCAACTTCGATGTAAGTTAATTTAGACGGTAGGGTGTCTGGTTTAGCAGCAATAGCGATGTCGACATCACCGGATAGGACTTTCTCTATTGCGAGGGCAGGATCCCCTGTTTGAAGTTGAATTTCGATATGGGGATAAATGACGCGAAACTTATTTAAGATATTAGGAAGGTGGCTATAGCTTGCCGTCACCGAACAGAAGAGGGTTAATTTCCCTTGTAGCTGAGAATGATCTTCCTGTAATTCACTTTTTAATTCGAACCAATTACTCACAATTAAAGATGCGACGGGAAGCAATTTCTTTCCAGCTAGCGTTAATTCAACACTGCGATTATCACGCATAAATAAGGTTTGGCTTAACTCCTCTTCGAGACGCTGAATAACGCGACTTAATGCCGAAGGGCTGATATGCATGGCTTGTGCTGTTTGGCTAAAGTTATGGGACTCACAAAGGTGAATAAATAGTTGCAGATTTTTAATATTCATCATCCATGTTGCACAATTTGCAATTAGTTGTTGTGAATATAGCACTTTGCGCAACAAATTACCTGATCTACTATCAGGTTATTCGACAATAATATGTCGACTAAAGGATTTATTTTTTCACGGAGTTTGTTGTTATGGCTAATTATTTTAATACCCTGAACCTACGTCAGCAGTTAGATCAACTAGGTCGTTGTCGTTTTATGGATCGTGCGGAATTCGCAACAGAAGCTGATTACCTTAAAGGTAAGAAAGTGGTGATTGTTGGTTGTGGTGCGCAAGGTCTAAACCAAGGCCTAAACATGCGTGACTCAGGTCTAGATGTCTCTTATGCGCTACGCCAAGCGGCGATTGATGAGCAACGTCAATCATTTAAGAATGCAAAAGAAAATGGGTTTGAAGTAGGTAGCTACGAGCAACTGATCCCACAAGCTGATTTAGTGGTAAACCTAACACCTGATAAGCAGCACACGAATGTGGTTGAAACGGTTATGCCATTAATGAAGCAAGGTGCATCTCTTGGTTACTCACACGGTTTCAACATCGTTGAAGAGGGCATGCAAATTCGTAAAGACTTAACCGTTGTTATGGTTGCACCTAAGTGTCCAGGTACAGAAGTTCGAGAAGAATATAAGCGTGGTTTCGGTGTGCCAACACTGATTGCTGTTCACCCAGAAAATGACCCACAAGGTGATGGTCTTGAGATTGCTAAAGCATGGGCGGCAGCAACAGGTGGTCACCGTGCGGGCGTACTTGAGTCATCATTTGTCGCTGAAGTAAAATCTGATCTAATGGGAGAGCAGACGATCCTGTGTGGCATGCTACAAGCAGGCTCTATTGTTTGTTACGAGAAGATGATTGCTGATGGCATCGCACCAGAATACGCAGGTAAGCTTCTGCAGTACGGTTGGGAAACGATCACTGAAGCACTGAAGTTTGGTGGTGTATCTCATATGATGGATCGTCTATCAAACCCAGCTAAAGTAAAAGCGTTTGACCTATCGGAAGAGCTAAAAGATCTGATGCGTCCACTTTACAACAAGCACATGGATGACATTATCTCTGGTCACTTCTCTAGCACTATGATGGCTGACTGGGCGAACGATGATGCTGATCTTCTTGGCTGGCGTGGTGAGACCGCTGAAACGCAATTTGAAAACTACCCATCTTCTGATATTCAAATCAGTGAGCAAGAGTACTTTGATAACGGCATCTTGATGGTTGCTATGGTACGTGCAGGTGTTGAGCTGGCATTTGAAGCAATGACGGCATCAGGCATCATTGATGAGTCAGCATACTACGAGTCGCTACACGAACTACCACTTATCGCAAATACTATTGCACGTAAGCGTTTATATGAAATGAACGTAGTGATCTCTGATACCGCAGAATACGGTAACTACCTATTTGCAAATGTGGCAACACCTCTACTTCGTGAGCAGTTCATGCCAAAAGTAGCGACGGATGTGATTGGTAAAGGACTAGGTGAGACATCTAACTTTGCTGATAACCAGAAGTTAATTGAAGTGAATGAAGCGCTGCGTAATCACCCAGTAGAAGTGATTGGTAAAGAGCTACGTGGTTACATGAAAGACATGAAGCAAATTGCTGTTGGCGGTTAATTTTAGCGTTGATTAAATAGAAAAAAGCCCGGTTTATACCGGGCTTTTTAATGTCGGAATTTTCAAATTAAGCGTTATCGCTTTTCGCTTCAGCATCAAGTTTTGCTTCAAGCTCTGCCATTTTTTGCTCAAGTTCATTAAGCTTCTGTCGAGTACGAAGGAGAACCTGAGTTTGCACATCAAATTCTTCACGGTTCACGACATCTAATTTACCCAATTGCGCTTGGATCACTTGTCGTACTTTTTGCTCAACGTCATTGCCGAGCTCTTTTACTGGCTGTGGCATTGCGTCTTGAATTTGCTTAGCTACTTGCTCAAGCTTCTTTGGATCAAACATGATTCGCTTACTCCGTTGCGAGAATCGTTATTCTTCTATTGTAATCGTCGTACTAGCTAAAATAAAAGGGCGCGGAAGTTCCAGCGCCCTTTTTCATTTATTTATTACTTAGAAATGGCTATCTGTTGCATCGTCATCTTCAACGAATACAGGTAGCGGTTTGTGTTCGCTTGCGAGGAATGTATAGATAACTGGCAGAACAAACAAGGTAAACAATGTACCGATAGAAAGACCTGCCACGATAACGATACCAATACTAAAGCGAGAGGCTGCACCTGCGCCTGATGCGTAAAGTAGTGGAACCAAGCCTGCAATCATCGCACATGTGGTCATTAGGATTGGACGAAGACGTATCTTCGCGGCTTCCATGACCGCTTCTAAGCGATTCTTACCATGGTATAACTGTTCTTCTTTTGCTACTTCACAGATCAAGATGCCGTGTTTGGTTATCAAACCTATCAAGGTTATCAAACCGATTTGTGAGTAGATATTCAAGGTCGTCGCTCCCCATGCCAGTGCGATTAACGCACCACAAATAGCAAGTGGAACTGACACAAGAATAACCAGCGGATCGCGAAGTGATTCAAATTGAATCGCAAGTACTAGGAAGATAACAGCCAATGCTAAACCGAAGGTTGCGTATAGTGCATTACCTTCTGTTACGTACTGACGGCTCTCACCAAGGTAGTTGTAGCTATAACCTTTAGGGAGAACTTTTGCTGCTTCGGTATTTAACCAACTTACCGCTTCACCAATGGATGTGCCAGGGGCTAATACGCCACTGATGGTTGCTGCGTTTTGCTGGTTAAAGCTTGGTAACGTTGGTGGGGTTGATTTCACCGTGATGGTTACTAAGCTACCTAGTGGGATCAGATCACCAGTATTGGTTTTCACATAATAGTTGTTTAAATCATTTGGATTGAAACGATTCTTACGCTCAACCTGTGGGATCACCTTGTATGAACGACCTAAGATATCAACACGGTTAATATCACCACCGGCTAACATGGTACTTAATGTGTTACCGATTGATTGCATCGTCACACCATAAGCGCCTGCTTTGTCTTTGTTGATATTGATTTTCATATCTGCCGAGTCGTACTTCAAGTTAAGATCTGAGTAGACGAACATCGGGTTGTCTTTCACCTTAGTCAGCATATCAGATGCCACTTGGAACAAACTTTTAAAGTTATTCGGCGTGGTGATCACGAACTGCACAGGGAAACCACCGCCAGCACCAGGCAAGCTTGGCATTTGGAACGCAGCCACTGACATTTGAGGAATGTCTTTGATTTTCTTAGCAACCTCATTTGCCACTTCGGCTTGGCTCTGATCACGCTGACTCCAAGGTTTCAAGGTCGCTAGACCAAAGGCTTGGTTAGATGCAGGGATACCGGAGAATACCTGTGCATACTCTACGCTCTTTTGATCGGTTAGCACCTTGTTAACTTGGTTCATGGTGTCTTCAATGTAATCCAAGTTTGCGTTTGATGGCGCATTACCTTGGAATACCACCACACCATTATCTTCAGCTGGTGCCAGTTCACTTGGAATGAACTTGAATAAGAACGGTAAGCTCGCAAATGCACAAATTGCAAATACAATCACGACTGAACGCATCTTCATGATGCCACCTAGCATTTTTTCATAGCGTAGGGTGAGGCGATCAAGGAAGCGATGCACTGTTTGTTCAAATTTATTTGGCGCTGCGTTTTCTTTCAGGAAGTGGGCACACATTACCGGCGATAATGTTAGTGCGATGATCCCTGAAATAAATACGGCGCCCGCGAGTGTTAATGCAAACTCTTTAAACAGCGAGCCTGTTAAGCCACCCATTAATGCGATAGGTGCGTATACCGCGCCTAGGGCGATAGTCATCGAAATAACCGGAACGGCAATTTCACGGGTACCAATAATGGCAGCACGGAAAGGGCTTTGTCCCATTTTCATGTGACGCTCAACGTTTTCAAGAACAACGATGGCGTCATCCACCACCAGTCCGATGGCGAGTACCATGGCCAGTAGTGTCATGAGGTTCCAAGAAAAACCAAACATTTGCATCACGAGGGCGACACCAACAAGTGATAGCGGGATCGTGATGATTGGGATCAGTACCGAGCGTAGTGAACCGATAAATAGGGCTATCACCACTAATACAATCACGGCTGCTTCAAGGATGGTTTTAATGACCTCATGAATCGAGTCGTTAATCGCAATCGTTGAATCGTACATCACCGTCATTTTGATGGTGCTTGGCATATTACGTTCAATGGTTGGCAGTAGTTTTAGCACATCGGATGCAATATCAATTGGGTTTGCACTCGGCGCTGCTTGGATAGCGGCGACTACGGCTTCTTGACCATTTGCTGTCGCACGGTAGCTGTCACTGCTTCTTGATAACGTTACTTTAGCAATGTCACCTAAGCGAGTGACTTGACCATCTTTACTAGTAACAACTAACTTTTCTAGTGTTTCAGGACTATTTGATTGCGTGTTAGCGCTGCCGTTATAAAGTACAAAGTCGTTATTAACCTGACCAACAGCAGATTGGTAGTTATTGGCTTTGAGTACTTGAATAACATCGGCAGCTGATAGGTTAAATGCCGCCATCTTTTGTGGATCTAACCAAACACGTAAGGCGTAAGGAACACCACCGTACATATCGACTTTAGACACACCGTTAACGGTAAATAACTGTGGTTTAACCACTCGCTCAATGTAGTCAGTGATTTGACTCGAGTTTAAGCTCTTACTGGTGAAACCTAAGTAAAGCACACCGGTATCACCACCTGTTGATAAGGTGATCGTTGGATCTTGGGTTTCTGTAGGTAGTTGTGAACGTACTGAGTTTACCTTCGCCAAAATGTCAGCCAAGGCTGCATTGGGGTTGGTATTCAGTTTCATTTGTACCGTAATTGTCGACATCCCCAAGGTACTTTGGGCGGTGATGTAGTCAATATTATCGGCTTGGGCAATGGCTTGTTCTAAGGGCTGAGTAATAAAGCCCTGCATCAGATCGGCACTTGCACCGTAGTAAGCTGTGCTTACGGTTACTACGGTGTTGGTCATTTCTGGATACTGTCGAACCTGCATTTTGAAAATCGCCTGAAATCCGAGCAATGCGATCATTAAACTGATCGAAATTGCGAGGACTGGGCGTCTGATAAATATATCAGTAAAGCGCATACTGAGTGTTCTCCAATTACAACAGTGGGGTTACGGCTGGAGCTTTAAGTGCATCATTTTCAACGATATGTACTAGCGTCTTATTACTTAAACGGATTTGACCTGTAGTAACAATTTGCTCGCCAGCTTTAATACCAGAAAGGATTCGCACTTGATTACCATGATTTTGACCTGTGGTTATCACTGTTTGAATTGCACGTAATTTACCGTCTTGTTCTTTTAGTACGTATACCGTGTCACCGTATAAGGTGTAAGTAATCGCAGTTTGTGGGACGATAATTTGATCGGGAATGGTTGGTAAGATCACGCGTGCACGAGCAAACATACCGCTACGTAATTTACCGCCACTGTTTGGAATATCTGCTTGAACTTGGATTAGACCTGTCTGGGCATTTACTGCCGGCTCAATCGCTGTGATTTGACCCTTGAAGTTAATATCTTGGTAAGCATCGACATTGATATCTACTTCTTGACCAATTTTGATCTTAGAAATATCTGTTTGAGGAACCGTAAAGCGAAAACGCATGGTACGGGTATCTTCAAGGCGAACAATTTGCGTACCCGGTTGAATGTACTGACCTAAGTAAACATTACGTAAGCCAACTTCACCAGTAAAGGGTGCCACGATATCACGGCGTTGGATTGATTCTTCTAACGATTTGATCTGTGAGACAAGTGCAAGGTAATTAGCTTTTGCTTCATCAAGGTTTGATTTAGATACCGAGCCTTTACGATATAGATCTTGGTAGCGCTTGTAGGTAGCCTCTACTGCCGGTAATTTCGCTTTAGTACTTTCTAGGCTAGAGACTTCTACATTAGAGTTAATTGATACTAACTCTTGACCGGCTTTAACATGCTGACCTGATTCAAATGCAATTTTGCTGATCACACCTGAGGCTTCAGAAGTTAATGTTACACCTTGTACTGGTTCAATAAAACCAATCGCTTGAATGGCTGGATACCAGTTCTCTCCTTTTGTTGTCATCGCCGTAACTGGATAATTGGGCTCTGGCATATTTGCCATGTACTCCGCGATTTTTTTCTGTTTGAACAAGTTGAAACCAATGACGCTCCCGAATAACAGGAGGACAAGAAGTAACACGACTATCCATTTTTTCATTGTAAAGTTTGCTCCGGTTTTACGCTATTAATGCAGAATGATGGCGTCCCACGAAGCATTGATTACTGCTTCAAGTTCGTCATCGTTGATCTGTAAACCACCATTGATTTGACGTCGAGCTAGGTTACAACTCGTCTCAAGGCTCAAAACACTCAGAACCTCGTTATCAATATTTTTAAATAAGCCGCAGGTTTTTCCTTCATTAAACATAGTTGCTACGGAAGAAAATAATTTTTGGCTTAAGTGCTTCTGCTCTTGTCTACTGCGACAAGGCAGATTTTGGAACTGACCCCGAATGATCAATGGGGCATCACCATTTAGTGTCATATGCCATAAATTAAGCCACATGGTGCGATAACGCTGCTTAATTGGCATGGTATCGACAACATTATTACTAATTTGAGCGGCGATATAACTTAAAATATGATCATGTAATTGGTTGAGTAAGTCGTCTTTATCGTTGAAGTAACGATAAATAGTTCCTGCTGCAACATTGGCTTCTTTAGCCACCATTTGCATTGAAAGGCCGTGAAAACCAAATTCAGCAAGTAGCTTTTCTGTCGCTGCCAATATACGTACTTTTTTCTCATTCATAGTGGTAATCATATTTGGGGGTGCAATGAATGAACGCTCGTTCATTATTGTAGATAGTCACCCTTGATACGCAAGTTTTTAATATGGCTTTTGCACAATATTCATTGATTATTCAGTTTAAGTTATATGCTAGGCGAATGGTGGCTTTGAACTTATTTGTTAGATGTTATAGGTGTTGCTATTAGAGGAAGTTAGAGGTAAAAAAACGCACACCCAAAGGCATGCGCTAATTTATTTTTCGGAGGAAGTATTACTCGGCTACTTGCTCTTTATTGTCGGTATTTTTCTTTTTGCCGCGGCTGAAAATACGCTCAACCACCACAAAGAATATTGGAATAAAGAAAATCCCAAGGAATGTCGAACTTAACATACCGCCAAGTACTGCAGTACCAATCGCATTCTTACCGCCAGAGCCTACACCAGTACTGATTGCCAATGGCACAACACCGAGACCAAATGCCAGTGATGTCATGATAATTGGGCGCAGACGTACACGAACAGCGTGGAGTGTTGCTTCAACCAGTCCAGCGCCTTTTTCGTAGTACTCCTTAGCAAATTCGACAATCAAGATGGCGTTCTTAGTTGCCAAGCCAACTGTGGTTAATAGACCTACTTGGAAGAACACGTCATTTGGCATACCACGAGCGTTCATGGCCAGTAGTGCACCGATGATCCCAAGTGGCACGACTAATACCACGGCAAAAGGAACAGACCAGCTTTCATACAAGGCTGCAAGTACTAAGAATACAACTAAGATAGATAACGCATACAGCATAGGTGCTTGGTTACCTGATAGTCGCTCTTCATAAGATAAAGCATTCCATTCGATACCAAAGCCCGGTGGTAATTGTTTTACCATCTCTTCAATATCAAGCATTGCCTGACCTGTACTGTAACCCGGGACCACGCTACCTTGAATGTTGACCGCAGGTGTCGCATTGAAACGCTCAAGTCGAGGTGATGCGTATTTCCATTCGCCCGTCGCAAATGCGGAGAATGGTACCATTTCACCTTTGTTGTTACGGACATACCAGGTATCTAAATCCGTTGGTTTCATACGATATTGTGCATCACCTTGTACGAACACTTTTTTCACGCGTCCACGGTCGATGAAGTCATTCACATATGAGCTACCCCAAGCGGTACCTAATACTTTATTTACTGATTGAATATCAATACCGAGAGCACGAATTTTGGCTTGATCAATATTGATTTGGTACATCGGTGCATCTTCTTGCCCGTTAGGACGTACCCCAACAAGATTTGGGTTTTGTGCCGCTAGACCTAACAACTGGTTACGCGCTGCGATCAGTTTATCGTGTCCTTGACCACTTCTATCTTGGAGGTAGAAGTCAAAACCACTCGCTGTACCTAATTCAATGACCGCAGGTGGTGCAAATGAGAACACCATTGCGTTCTTTATTGTCTGGAAATAGGCCATTGAACGGTTAACGATAGATTTCACATCCATCCCTGGCAATTGGCGATCAGACCAATCTTTTAATCCAACAAAGGCCATACCCATATTTTGACCACTACCAGCAAAACTAAAGCCTGATATACTTAATACACTAGCGACAGTCTCTTTTTCTTGATTTAGGTAGTAATCAGAGACCTTATCCATCACTTCTTGGGTTTGCTCTTGGGTAGAGTTCACCGGCAAGATAGCCTGACTAAACAAGATACCCTGATCTTCATCAGGTAAGAACGAGGTTGGCATACGCATGAAGATCCAACCGACAGCAACGGTTAGGCCAAGGAAGATAAACATCACGCGAATAGAGCGCTTAATCATCGCCGCAACACTTGATTCATAGCGCTTGGTTAAGTTATCAAAGGTGCGGTTAAACCAACCAAAGAAGCCTTTCTTCTCTCCGTGCTCTACCGGTTTTAGCATGGTTGCACACAAGGCAGGGGTCAAAATCACGGCCACCAAGACTGAGAGTGCCATGGCGGTAACAATGGTTATTGAGAACTGACGGTAAATAACCCCTGTTGAGCCTGACATAAATGCCATAGGAACAAATACAGCAGAGAGGGTTAAGGCAATACCGACCAGTGCGCCCGTGATCTGATCCATCGACTTACGTGTTGCTTCAACGGCATTTAAGCCTTCTTCATGCATCACACGTTCAACGTTTTCTACCACCACGATAGCATCATCAACCAGCAAGCCGATGGCAAGCACCATCGCGAACATGGTTAAAGTATTGATGGAGTATCCCGCCAGAGACAGCACCGCAAAGGTACCTAATAGTACAACCGGAACCGCAATAGTTGGGATCAAGGTTGCACGGAAGTTCTGTAAGAACAGGTACATGATGATAAACACCAGTGCCACCGCCTCAAACAGTGTATGAACAACCCCTTCAATCGATTTTTCAACGAATGGCGTAGTATCGTACGGGTAAACCGCGGTTAAACCTTCAGGAAAGAAAGGTTTTAGCTCTTCAACTTTCGCTTTTACCGCTTCTGCTGTCGCAAGTGCATTAGCCCCTGTAGCGAGTTTTATACCTAAACCACTAGCAGGTTTTCCGTTGTAAAGTACTTGAACAGAATAACTTTCAGCCCCTAATTCAACTCGTGCAACATCACTAAGGTGGACTGTTGCGCCAGAAGAGTCAGATTTAACAATAATGTTTTTAAATTCTTCTGGTGTTTGTAAGCGGCTTTGTGCGGAAACTGTCGCGTTAAGCTCTTGGCCTGGCAGAGAAGGAGATGCACCAAGTTGACCTGCCGAGATCTGTGCATTCTGCTCTTTAATTGCCGAAATAACATCAATACTGGTAAGGTTATATTTGGTCAGTTTTAAAGGATCTAGCCAGATACGCATCGCATATTGTGCACCGAAAGTGGTGATTTCACCCACACCCGGAACACGACTCATAGGATCGGCAACATTCGAACTGATATAGTCCGAAATATCGTTTTTATCCATTGAGCCATCTTCAGAATAGAAACCAACAACCATCAAGAATGATGAGCTTGCTTTGTTTACCTTCACACCTTGTTGTTGCACTTCCATTGGTAACAGAGGAAGGGCTGATTGCAGTTTGTTCTGCACCTGTACCTGAGCGATATCAGGATCCGCTTCAGCATTAAAGGTGAGGGTAATTTGAGTATTACCAAAGCTATCACTGGTGGAGGATAAATAGCGCAGGTTATCGATACCTGTCATACGTTGTTCGATAACCTGAGTAACGGTATCTTCCATGGTTTTTGCGTTTGCGCCAGGGTAGTTAGCGCTGATCACCACCGTAGGTGGTGCAATACTCGGATACTGCGACACTGGCAATTTGAGAATTGACAGTACCCCCGCAAGCATCACGATAATTGCGATCACCCAAGCAAAAATAGGGCGATCGATAAAGAAACGAGCCATATCTTATCTCTACTTTTGTGGTTGTGTGTTATCGGCTATGGTCGGTTGAACCAAAGCACCTGGGCGAACTTTTTGTAAGCCATCAACAATGACTTGGTCACCATCTTTTAAGCCTTTGGTGATACGCCATTGGTTATCAATCACTTGTGCTGTAGTTACAAGGCGAGATTCCACTTTGTTTTCGGCATTAACAACCATGACCGTTGCTTCGCCTTTACTATTACGGGTAACGGCTTTTTGTGGAACCATGATAGCTTTAGGATCGGTACCTGTGTTTAGCACTGCGCGAACATACATACCCGGAAGTAAGATACCGTCTGGATTTGGGAATTCAGCGCGTAATGTGACAGAGCCTGTATTAGGATCAACGTTGACTTCAGAAAACTGTAATACGCCGTGATGAGGATAAACCGAACCATCTTCTAGGATAAGTTCAACATCAGCATTCTGGCTAGCTTGGAGTTCACCTTGCTTTAATGCCGCTTTTAAACGGAGTAATTGCGCACTAGATTGAGCAATATCGACATTAATGGGATCTAACTGCTGAATAGTTGCAAGTACTTGAGCTTGCCCTGCATTAACTAATGCGCCAGGAGTTACAGAAGATTGACCAATACGACCTGAAATTGGGGCTTTAACTTTGGTATAATCCAAATTGATTTTGGCTGTATTGACGTTTGCTTTTGCTACTTCAAGTCCTGCGATAGCAACTTTATAGGCAGCTTGGTTATCATCGTTAGTTTGTTTGCTGAAAGCACCGCGTTCTACTAGCTTTTTACTACGAATAGCTAATGCTTTTGCTGATTCTAACGTTGCTTGTGCCTTGGCAAGTTCTGCTTTAGCACTTAAGTAAGCGGCATTATAAGTTGCAGAGTCAATGTTATAGAGTGATTGGCCTTTCTTTACATCACTACCTTCGGTAAAACCACGGTTTGTGATAATGCCAGAAACTTGAGGACGAACTTCTGCTTCTAAATAAGCTTTGCTTCGACCGGGTAATTCCACGCGGATTTCTTGTGGGTGAGATGTAATGGCAATAGTACCGACGGGGATACTTTTTGCTGCTTGTTGCGCAGTATTTTCTGCCGCATTCTGATCACAAGCTGTTACCCATAGTGCCATACTGACAACCATGGCCATTTTTGCGATTTTCCGCATGAAATCTCCTAATTTTAAGCAATATAACCGAGCGTAAATATCCAAATATATGGATTTACAATAGAGTAACCACTATTTACCATTTTGTAACCTATGATAACCGTTTAAACACAGAACGGTTATTTTTGGCATAAAATAGAGTTTCTACCATGGAGTCACGTAGAAATTACTATTTATACCTTTAGGGGATTGTTAATCATTACGTATGATTTTTTGTGATTGGTCTGAGTTTTAGTATTTGCCATATGAATAAAACTCAAGTTTAAAGTGAATGTATATGCACCTTTTTAAACGAGCGTCAGGATAACGAATGAAACTGAACCCAAGGCAAACAGAAGCAGTAAAATACGTTTCTGGGCCATGCTTAGTACTTGCTGGTGCAGGCTCTGGTAAAACCCGTGTGATCACTAATAAAATTGCTTATTTAGTACAGCAGTGTGATTACAAAGCACGCAATATTGCCGCGTTGACTTTTACTAATAAAGCGGCACGTGAAATGAAAGAGCGTGTAGGGCAAACATTGGGACGTCAAGAATCGAAAGGGTTGATGGTTTCTACCTTTCATACTTTAGGTTTGAATATCATTCGTCGTGAATATAAGCATTTAGGTTTAAAAGCCAGTTTTTCACTGTTTGATGATCAAGACCAAATGGCGCTTCTCAAAGAGCTCACCGAAGATGAGCTTGAAGGCGATAAAGATTTATTAAAGCAATTAATGTCCTCTATTTCTAATTGGAAAAATGACATGTTATCGCCAGCCGATGCGACAGCACACGCCCGTAGTGAGCGCGATCAATTGTTTGCACATTGCTATGAAATGTACCAGCGTCAAATGAAAGCCTATAACGCATTAGATTTTGATGATTTGATTTTACTGCCTGTTTTGTTGCTGCGAGATAACGCCGAAGTGCGTAAACATTGGCAGAACCGTATTCGTTACTTGCTGGTGGATGAGTATCAAGATACCAATACTAGCCAATACTTATTTGTAAAACTATTGGTAGGTGAGCGTGCGCGCTTTACTGTGGTTGGTGATGACGATCAGTCTATTTACTCATGGCGTGGAGCGCAGCCAGAAAATCTAGGCTTGCTGAATAAAGATTTCCCTAGTTTAAAAGTGATCAAACTCGAGCAAAATTACCGTTCGACCAGCCGTATTTTGCGAACAGCGAATATTTTGATCGCTAATAACCCCCACTTATTTGAAAAAGCCCTTTTCTCTGAGATCCCTGATGGCGCGATGCTTAAAGTGATCACAGCGAAAAATGAAGAGCATGAAGCAGAAAAAGTGATTGGTGAACTCATTGCTCATCGCTTTATGAATAACACCGCTTATAAAGATTATGCGATCTTGTATCGAGGTAACCATCAGTCACGCTTGTTTGAAAAGTCGCTGATGCAAAACCGTATTCCTTATAAAATTTCAGGTGGCACATCATTTTTCTCACGTTCTGAAATCAAAGACATCATGGCGTACTTACGCCTACTGACTAACCTCGATGATGACAACGCATTTTTACGTATCGTCAATACACCACGTCGAGAAATCGGCCCAGTGACACTCGAGAAGCTTGGGACATACGCTAACATGCGTGGCAAAAGCTTGTTTGCCGCGAGTTTTGAGATGGGGTTAGAGCAACACCTATCAGGTCGAGGTTTAGAATCACTGCAACGCTTTACCCATTGGGTTAATCAATTAGCAGATAATGCTGAACGCGGTGATACGGTGGCGGCTGTGCGTCAATTAGTGCGTGATATTCATTACGAAGATTGGCTATACGAAACCTCACCAAGCCCAAAAGCTGCTGAGATGCGAATGAAAAACGTCTCTGATTTATATAGTTGGATCACCGCTGATTTAGAAGGTGATAACTATGATAATGAAGAGAAAACCTTAAAAGAAGTGGTGCAACGTTTAACCCTACGCGACATGATGGAACGAGGGGATGATGATGACGATGCTGATCAAGTACAACTTATGACGTTGCACGCCTCTAAAGGGCTGGAGTTTCCTTATGTGTTCTTAGTGGGGACAGAAGAGGGGATCTTGCCGCACCAAACCAGCATTGATGAAGAAAACGTTGATGAAGAACGTCGCCTTGCATATGTTGGGATCACGCGAGCACAGCGCGAACTAACCTTTACTTTATGTAAAGAGCGTCGTCAGTATGGCGAGCTAATCAAACCTGAGCCAAGTCGATTCTTGTACGAATTACCACAAGATGATTTGGAGTGGGAAAGTGAGCGCAAACCTGTTTCTGCTGAAGAGCGGATGAACAAAGGGCAAGCGCATATTGCTAATATTCGCGCGATGTTTAAAAAGTAACCCTACAAAATAGCGGCCATATAAAAAGAGGGTGAGCATTAATAATGCTCACCCTCTTTATTTATGATTGAGAAATCTATGGTTGAGAAAAATTATAAGCCAGCAATCATGTAATTAATTGCGGCAACAATTTCTTCATCACTACAATCCATACAGGCCCCTTTTGCAGGCATAGCATTAAAGCCATTAATAGCATGATCGGCTAACACATCTTTACCTTGGGCAATACGAGCAGACCAATCACCCGCATCGTCTTTCTTTGGCGCGCCCATGACACCAGAAGTATGACAAGAAGCACAAAAAGTATTATAAACGGCATCACCATTACGTGGAGCTACTGTGACTTCTACAATAGGGGCTTCACCTTCAAGATGTAATGAACCTACAGGTTTAATGCGCTCAGCAATAGCTTCATCTGTCATGTCGTCAGCAACTGTGGGAGCTGCAATGGTGAATGCGACTACAGCAGCGAATAAAAATTGTCGAAAAGAAAAATCCATGGCGTTCACCTTATACTTCCCAATTGTATTTTTAGTTGTTGTTATCTTTACGCGCAGCTAATGTTGAAATTGAACGGTTAATGTTTTTAAATGATTATATTGTTGCATATTTGTTAGTATATCGGGTTGTGCTGTAGGATCAAACTTGTGCGCTGTATTTGTATGATACGAATCAATAGTTATTTGAGCATAAAATCAGCGAGCGAAAGAAAAATAAAAAAAAACACTTGCCGAGAGGCGTTCTGATCCGTAATATTCACCCCCGTCGATAGGGCAAGGCGCCCGTAGCTCAGCTGGATAGAGCGTTGGCCTCCGGAGCCAAAGGCCGAAGGTTCGAATCCTTTCGGGCGCACCATTTAAATGGTCGTATTGGCGGAAGGTAATACATTGGTGGCTATAGCTCAGTTGGTAGAGTCCCGGATTGTGATTCCGGTTGTCGCGAGTTCAAGCCTCGTTAGCCACCCCATATTATAGAGAGTTGATACGTCAGCTTTCTGGCTTTTTTAAAGCCCGCTTGTTTATTCAAGCACACAGAATTAAGTCGGTGAATAGCGCAGTTTGGTAGCGCATCTGGTTTGGGACCAGAGGGTCGGGGGTTCGAATCCCTCTTCACCGACCACTTATAATGGTGGCTATAGCTCAGTTGGTAGAGTCCCGGATTGTGATTCCGGTTGTCGCGAGTTCAAGTCTCGTTAGCCACCCCATTATTTAGGTTATCTTATTAAGAAGCCTTGGCATTAAAAGCCTAAAACATTGTCGGTGAATAGCGCAGTTTGGTAGCGCATCTGGTTTGGGACCAGAGGGTCGGGGGTTCGAATCCCTCTTCACCGACCACTATTAAGAAAACCGTATCGAAAGATGCGGTTTTTTTTCGCCTATAGAAAAGTAAAAGTCGCTCAGTGTTGTTGATTGGGGCCAGAGAGGTGGAGGATTCCCTGATGTTAGAGCTTCGCTTTTTATCGTTCCTAATGAAGGAGCTGTATCGTAATCGTAGGTTTTCTTCGTCGCCAATCTGATTTTATGTGGTGATAGATTTTAATAAATTTGTAATTATCCACTTATATATCTAGTAAATTAAAATTTTTGGTTGTTACTGTTGTGTATTTTTATGAAAGCAGTTGATGTTGTGATTATGTAAATCGTGGTAGTTGTTGTTAGTGATAAATTATTCATAACTTGTCTTTTGTTTTTTTAGGAAATAGTGATTATTTTGATGATTTTGCATGATATCGCTGTTTTTGTGGGTGTTTTGCATTGAAAATATATTTAGGTGGATATAGTTTTGCCGATAAGTAAAAGTGAATAATTATTCGATAATTCACATTTATTATAGTTTTTTGCTTTGAAATGTTGCTTTTGTGTAAAATATTTGACAGATTGATAGGCCGACATGCCATAGATGAATGTTCTGGTGTGGAAAGGATTCAAGTTTTTATATTGGCAGGATCTGCCAAGCAATTGAGGTCGGTCATGGCTTTATTAGAAGTAAAAAACCTTCGGATAGAATATCCATCCCGCCATGGGGTGCATGCTGCGGTGAAATCATTGTCGTTTTCTATTGAGCGCGGTGAAATTGTCGGCGTAGTGGGTGAATCTGGTGCGGGTAAATCAACCGTCGGCAATGCGGTGATTGATCTATTGAGTCCACCAGGACAAATCGCTAAGGGTGATGTGTATCTTGATGGGACAAAAATTTCAGGGCTGACGCCAGAGCAAATGCGTCAGGTACGTGGCGCTAAGATAGGGTTTATTTTTCAAGACCCAATGACATCGCTAAACCCGCTATTTACGGTTGAACAACAACTCACTGAAACTATAGTAACCAATTTACAAGTCACTCAGCAGGAAGCGTACAAACGTGCATTAACGTTAATGGAGCAGGTGGGTATTCCGCAACCGGAATTGCGCATTAAGCAATACCCTCACCAGTTTTCAGGCGGTATGCGCCAACGTGTCGTGATTGCTATCGCGCTGGCAGGAGAGCCTGATTTAATCATTGCTGATGAGCCTACAACAGCGTTAGATGTTTCGATTCAAGATCAAATTTTGACGTTGATCCGTGCGTTGTGTGTTGAGAAAAACGTCGGCTGTATGTTGGTTACTCACGATATGGGCGTTGTCTCGAATGTGACTGATCGCGTTGCAGTAATGTATCGCGGTGACTTAGTCGAGCTCGGCACCACAGAGCAAGTTTTACACCGTCCAGAACATCCATATACTCAAAGCCTAATTTCAGCTGTTCCACGTTCAGATATTAAATTACAGCGTTTTCCATTGGTGAATTATATCGAAGCGGCAGAAGAAACGCCGCCATTAGATGTTAAAAATCATTGGTTAGGGCAGCGCCAAGAGCAACGTGATTATTCAGGACCATTGTTGAATGTAGAGAACGTGAGTTTGCGCTTTGTGACCAAAGATTCTTTCTTTGAAAGTCGTCGGGAATATGTTCAAGCCAATAATGATGTCAGTTTCCAAGTCTTTGAAGGTGAAACCTTTGGCTTAGTGGGTGAATCTGGCTCTGGTAAATCAACCATTGCTCGTGTAATTGCTGGTTTATACCCGCCGAATGAAGGTCGGGTGACATTTGAAGGAATGGATCTAACGGCGCTGAAAAGTGAAGCTGACCGTCGTCCTTTCCGTCGTCAAATGCAGATGGTCTTCCAAAACCCCTATACCTCGATGAATCCACGGATGCGTATTTTCGATATTATTGCAGAGCCTATCCGTTTTCATAAATTAACCGAGAACGAAGCACAAACCCGTCAAATTGTGCATGATTTATTGGATCATGTTGGATTAGGACGTGCCTCTGGGGTGAAATATCCTCACGAGTTTTCAGGCGGTCAACGTCAACGTATTTCTATTGCTCGTGCTCTCGCAACACGTCCACGATTGTTGATCTGTGATGAGCCAACATCAGCTCTGGATGTGTCTGTTCAAGCACAAATTTTGAATTTACTTAAAGATCTGCAAGACGAATTGAATTTAACCATGCTGTTTATCAGCCATGACTTACCCGTGATCCGTCAAATGTGTGATCGCATTGGGGTGATGCAAAAAGGTACTTTGCTGGAAGTGGCGAAAACTGAACAGCTTTTTACCGATCCTCAACATGAATACAGCCAACATTTAATTTCACTAATGCCAGAATTTAAAGGGATTAGTCAAAATGGATTAAAGCGCGCTTAGTCCACATCAACAAACATTACTCGCGGGAGAGGTCCCGTGCATAAAGGAGTTATGCAATGAAAACCATCAAGAGCAAATTAGCCGTAGCATTGATTGCCGCGGGGTTAAGTTTTAGTGCTACTGCTGCAGAAATCAAACTGGGTTACGCTTCGGATCCTGTTTCATTAGATCCGCATGAGCAGTTATCAGGCGGTACGCTACAGCTATCTCATATGGTGTTCGATCCTCTTGTTCGTTTTACCCAAGATATGGATTTTGAGCCGCGTCTAGCGGAAAGCTGGGAGCGTGTTGATGATCACACGTTCCGTTTCAAATTGCGTCAAGGGGTGAAATTCCATTCGGGTAATCCACTTACGGCGGACGATGTGGTATGGACATTTAATCGCCTGCAAGATTCGGCAGACTTTAAAAAGATCTTTGCCCCGTATTCTGAAATGAAGAAAGTGGATGACTACACGGTTGAGTTGATCTCGAAAGGAACCTATCCACTGGTACTACAAACTGCGACATACATCTTCCCAATGGACAGCAAGTTCTACACAGGGAAAACCGCTGAAGGTAAAGATAAAGCGGAAATTGCGAAACACGGTAACTCATTTGCTTCTACCAATCTTTCAGGTACCGGTCCATTTATCGTTACAGAGCGTGAGCAAGGGGTAAAAGTTGAATTTACCCGTAATGCAAATTACTGGGATAAAGCGTCAAAAGGTAATGTAGATAAGCTAACACTATTGCCTATCAAAGAAGATGCAACACGTCTTGCAGCGTTGCTTTCTGGTGGTGTTGATATGATTGATCACGTTGCACCTAATGATCATAAACGTTTGAAAGAAGCAAAAGATGTTGATCTGGTGACACTACCGGGTACCCGTATCATCACGTTCCAAATGAACCAAAACAGCAATGAAGCGTTGAAAGATGTACGCGTACGCCAAGCGATCGTACATGCGATTAACAACGAAGGCATCGTGAAGAAAATCATGAAAGGCTTTGCGACTACGGCAGGTCAACAGAGCCCTGCCGGTTACCAAGGTTACAATGCTGATTTAGTACCGCGTTACGATGTGAAAAAAGCCAAAGAATTAATGAAAGAAGCAGGCTATGCCGACGGCTTTACATTAACCATGATGGCACCGAATAACCGTTATGTGAACGATGCAAAAGTAGCGCAAGCGGTAGCGGCGATGCTGTCTAAAATTGGCGTGAAAGTCGATCTCAAGACCATGCCAAAAGCGCAATACTGGCCTGAGTTTGATAAGTGTGCGGCAGACATGATGATGATTGGTTGGCATGCCGATACTGAAGATTCAGCGAACATGACTGAGTTCCTAACCATGACGCGTAATGAAGAAACAGGTCAAGGTCAGTACAACTGTGGTTTTTACTCTAACCCTGAAGTCGATAAGTTGATTGAAGCGGCGAACGTAGAAACCGATCAAGCCAAACGTAAAGTCATGCTACAGAAGGTAGAAGCGACGTTGTACAACGAAGCGGCGTTTGTCCCACTGCATTGGCAGAGCCTTGCATGGGGCGCGCGTTCAAATGTACACGCGGCCGATATTGTTAACCCAATGGAACAGCCTTACTTTGGCGATCTTGTGGTCGATGAAAAGTAAGTAATGTTATAGCGAAAGCGACAGTGCCGGAGCTTGCTCCGGCACTTTTTCAGGAAGAAAGAGAAGGGGCAGGGAATGTTTACGTTTCTGGTCAAGCGCCTGTATCAGGCACTGATAGTGATGTTTGTGATCAGTTTGGTGGCCTTTGCCATCCAAGATAACCTTGGCGACCCATTACGAGAGTTGGTGGGGCAATCTGTATCAGAAGCTGAACGACAACAATTACGTGATGATTTAGGACTTAACGATCCGTTTATCACCAAATACAGCCGATTTTTAGCGAATGCGGTGCAAGGCGATCTGGGCACGTCTTATACCTTTAAAAAGCCTGCCACAGAGGTGATTTTAGACAAGTTAGTTGCCACCTTAGAGTTAGTTTTTGGTGCCACAATTATTATTGTCTTGGTCTCTATTCCGCTTGGCGTGTACTCCGCGATTCATCCCAATAGTTTCTTAACCAAAGCCATTATGGCGTTCAGTAGTATTGGTATATCAATTCCCGTTTTCTTAACTGCCATTATGTTGATGTACGTCTTTTCTATTGAGCTAGGTTGGTTACCTTCGTTTGGTCGAGGTGAAACCGCCAACTATTTAGGTTGGGAGTCGGGGTTCTTTACCCTTGATGGCTTAAAGCACCTTGTGCTGCCATGTGTTGCCTTAGCGTCGATTATGTTGCCGTTGTTTATTCGTTTAGTGCGCTCTGAAATGTTAGAAGTGTTGAGCTCTGAATACATTAAGTTTGCGAAAGCGAAAGGGCTACCGATGAAAAAGGTCTACTACCAACACGCCTTAAAAAACACCATGCTGCCGGTATTAACGGTTGGCGGGGTGCAGATTGGTACCATGATTGCTTACACTATTTTGACTGAAAGTGTATTCCAATGGCCAGGCACAGGATTGCTGTTTTTAGATGCGATTAACCGTGTTGATACCCCACTTATCACAGCTTACGTGATTTTTGTTGGCTTGATCTTTGTTGTAACTAATACCATCGTCGATTTGCTCTATGGATTGGTTAACCCGACTGTAAACCTGACTGGCAAGGGAGAGTAAGTCATGAGTAATACACTAGCTGCACCAAGCCGTTGGGAGCGTTTTAAAAACTCCGATATTTTGTATTATTTTAAGAAAGACAAAGTGGCGATGGTGTGCTTCGCTGTCTTTCTAACGTTTGCCACCACGGCATTGTTTGCACCATTTATAGCGCCGAGTAATCCGTATGATTTAGCGTCGATAGATATTATGGATTCAGAGTTACCGCCATCATGGATGGAAGATGGTGATGAGAACTTCTTACTTGGTACCGACGATCAAGGCCGTGATATTTTATCGACCATGCTTTATGGTGCGCGTTTATCACTAACGATTGGTTTACTTGCTGTTGCACTGCAAATGACACTGGGGATCGTGATTGGCTTAACTGCGGGTTATTATGGTGGTCGTGTTGATAGTTTCTTGATGCGTATTGCGGACGTGCAGTTGTCATTCTCGACCATGATGGTGGCGATCATCGTTTCTGCGATTTTCCGCACTGCATTAGGTGCTGAAACCTATGCGCAATATGCGGTGATCATGTTGGTAATGATCATTGGTATTGCTGAATGGCCTCAGTATGCACGTACAGTGCGTGCTTCGGTATTAGCCGAAAAGAAGAAAGAGTATGTTGAAGCGGCAAAAGTCATGGGCTTTAGAGCGCCACGTATTATGTTCCGTCATATTCTGCCAAACTGTTTATCACCGATCTTAGTGATTTCAACGGTACAGGTGGCGAACGCCATTATGTCAGAAGCGGCCTTGTCATTCTTAGGCTTAGGTTTACCGGTAGATCAGCCATCATTGGGTTCACTGATCAGTATCGGCTTTAAATATATCTTCTCTGGCGCGTGGTGGATCACTGTCTTCCCCGGTATTTTGCTGGTGGTATTAGTACTGGTAATCAACTTGTTAGGTGATTGGTTACGGGACGTGTTTAACCCGAAGATTTATAAAGGCTAATAGCTTGATGTTTAGATAATAAAAAGGCGACCCATTGGTCGCCTTTTTTATTAGGTGCTGTTACGATTTTTTCATCGTAATAGTAGCAACTTTGGCACCATTATCGCTTAACGTATCACGAACAAGTACGCCTTTATCCCATGCTTTACCTGCTGGGATGTAGCTAAAGCGGTTGATCTTGAAGTTATCGGTTGTCTCACCAGTATCTTTGTCATTCCAACGTACTGTTGTGTTTAGCTGATCTAGTGTTGCTGTAGATACTTTATCGTTGGTACCAAACCACCAGAAGTCCATCTTTGCAAAGTCTTCGTATGTGATCGTTTCGTTTATGCCATCAGTAATATCGCATTTACCTATAAACTCTTGGCCTGTTAGTGTGATTGTATTCTCACCAAACGTTAAGTTAGATGTTGCTACATCATGACAATCAGGACGCGTTTCTTTAGCGGTCCATGTTCCTGTGAAGTCAACAAAGCGATCTGTTTTTGCATCCGCTACAGGATAGAAGAATTCGATGGATTCACTGATTCGTCCTGCGTAATCACCATCTAGGTATTCTTTGCTGCGAATTTGAGTGTAAACCTGAGTTACTGGATCGTATGTACCTGACTGTGCTTCTTTTTGTTTATGGTCGCCATCTTGACGCTCAATGTATTCAAGGTTAGCTTGAGTTAATAAGCGTTCACTACAGTTTTTTGCAGTCATACAAGCGTATGGAGAGCCCATTGTTTCAATTTCAGACCAAGGCATCATTTCATTTTCAGTATAAGCTTCCGCCTTATTAGTCATCTCATAAACAAAGCTTGGTAAAGTGCTTGTTTTTTCGATGGTTGAGTCGTTAGAACCAGCAAGAATAATAAATTGATCATCAGTCAACTTGTAGTTCATTAAGCTTAAGCCACCAACGTACTTACCGTTTTGTTGGTCTTGATGAATAACCGTTTTAAATGTTTCATCGCTGCTATTTTTAACGCGTAGGTTGGCACTACGATGAATAATAATTTGGTTAGAGCCTTTTGCCCATTGTGTTAATACTTCATCAGAACCACGTTGTAATTGTTCTGGGTTTAAAGATGCTTGCATGTGCTTTTGAGCATCAGCAGCAGCTACAAGCGCTTTTGAATCTAGCAGGGTTAATAGTGTTTCAACTGATTTTTCAAAGTAACCATCATCCAAGGTAATTTTCGCTAGTGCAGCTTGAATATCAGTACTTGGGTTATCTTTGATCAGTGAAGGGATGATAATGGTTGAATCATCATTGTGTTCGTTAATGGTTAGTAGTAAACGTGCAAGGTTAATAGAGCGCTCGTAGGTACCAGCTGCTTCAAATGGGGTTGTAACTGCACGACCAGAAACTGAACCAATTAATAGACCGTCTTTGCCACCGATATAGAAACTAATAGTGCCATTTTCTGCACCTAACTCGTAGTTACCTTCTGCATCTGTTTGTGCTGCTTTCGTACCGATAACGTAATCTAAGCCCTGTACCTTAGCATCAATAAATTGACCTGTTGTAACTGGTGTTGGATTGCCTGTATCTGGCTTACCAGTGTCAGGGTTGCCTGTCTCAGGAGATGGATTTTCAACATCTGGTGCTGTTGGCGTTGAAGATGAATCGTCGTTACAGCCAGTAAGAGTTAGCGTCGCAAGAAGGGATGCTGCAACAAGAGACAGTTTAAATTGCATGATATAGATTTCCTTAAACAATATGCACAGTTAATCAGCCGAAAATAACATTAAAACAGTTAGTTATAGTTGATTTTTCGATATGTTTGCAATTAAGGAAAATAAAATCAATGGTAAAAAAGTGCTTATTCTTATGATGAATACTATATTTTATAAAATGCGATAAGATTAACGAAATTGCTGGCTGGCATTAAGTCTAATGCTCTAGCTACATCAATATTTTGATAATAAAAAAGGCGACCAATGGCCGCCTTTTTTATCAGTGAAACTCAAATTTAGAATAGTAAATGTGCCATGCCTGCAATCACAGGCAAGGTGACCAGTGTACGTAGGATGAAAATTACAAATAGTTCCCACGCTTTAACGGGTACTTTACTACCGATAAGCAGTGCACCAATTTCAGACATGTAGATAAGTTGTGTCACTGACATTGCTGCGATGATAAAACGGGTCATGTCGCTTTCAATGGTTGAGGCCAAAATAGATGGCAAGAACATATCAGCGAAACCCACCACAATCGTCTTTGATGCCGCTTCCGCTTCTGGAATGTGCAGCAATTCTAAGAACGGAATAAATGGCATACCTAAGTAATCAAATAGTGGTGTATTTTCTGCAATTACCAGCGCGATAGTACCAATTGCCATAACAACAGGCAGTACGCCAAACACCATATCTACGGCATTTTTCACACCATCTAACGCAATTGCTGGAATACTTTTAACTTCAGCTGCTTTCTTTAGTGCTTGGTGTAAACCGTAAGAGAAAACGTTGTGACCTTGTGGCACATTTTCATCATGTTGACTCTCTGTTGTGCCATCAATGTAGATGTTTTTCTTACGTGATAGTGGCGGTAGGCGAGGCACAATAATTGCCGCGACAAGACCAGCAAGGCATACCGTTAAGTAGAACGGTGCAAACATGTGCTCTAAGTTAACTTGCGCGATCACGACTAAGCTAAAGGTAATAGATACCGCTGAAAAGGTTGTACCAATAATGGCCGCTTCACGTTGGGTGTACATTCCCGATTCGTATTGCTTACTGGTCAATAATACGCCTACCGAGCCATCACCTAACCAAGATGCAATGCAGTTAACAGATGAACGGCCAGGCAAACCAAAAATCGGACGCATGATTCGAGTAAATAAAGTGCCGAAAAATTCCAGTAGACCAAAATTGAGTAGAAGCGGCAGTAGCAAACCGGCAAAAATAAATACTGAGAATAGAACAGGTAGTAAATCGTTTAATACAAGACCGCCTGTCGCGTCGTTACGAAACATTACAGGGCCAATATTAAAGTACGCCATAACAGCAAAGATAGCACCAAGCTGTTGAACCACAAACCACATTGCTGATGGGTTTAGTAAGCCATTTAAAAAACCATTGCGTGTAATAAACCCTGGCTTAAACACTTTAGTGATGATCGACATGATAGCTGTAAAGCTGATCACGCCTGTCACAATCGATGTCAGTGAATGTTCAAACTGCGCTTGAATAGTTTTCGCTAAAACAGCGATAGGGATTGTAATGTCACCATTAAAATTAATCGGTGCCATAAAAAGAAAGACACCAATTAATGATGGGATAATGAACATTAGCCAGGTGTTTAAGGTGTTTTTAGGTGGTGCTACTGCTTGGTTATGCATCTTGATTTACAACCTACTGATAGAAACTGCCGAATAAATAGGAATACCCTCTATAGACCCTGTGAGAATAACTATTCACTGGTTTTCCATATTTAGGGAGGGAGAGATTACATTCTTTTAATAAAGCATGGAATAGTTGACTGGTAAAAAATGGTTAATTATGTAAATGTTTTTTGATTTTATTCTGATTTTTATGTGTTTAGTAAACGTTATGATTTAACAAATTAATAAAAATTAGTGTGTTATGACTATTATACTGTGATGGGTATTTGACTCATTATTCTAGAGGTTCTAGATACTCTTCTCATTTGCGCAATATTATTACTTATATGTAATAGTGTTTTTGCTTTGGCAGGGATTATGTTTTTCTTTGTAATGGTTATAATGATGACATTAAACAATATGTTGTATTTATTGCTTTAGCTTAATTATAACGTTACCAATTTATTGAGGTTTGCTATGACAGAACAACATCATAATCATTTTCACGTTGGTCAAATTATTGAAAATCATCCATTTGCAGCGGGAGATGGTGCTGTTCTGGAAATGTTCCGCAATGATATGACGAATGTTGTTTTTCTTGGTTTAGAGAACATTACTGAAGATGAACAACAACTGCTTGCTGAATCAGGTGCTGAGTTTGGTGTATTAAGCACTGAAAATGGCGGTTGTTTAGTGGTACTAAAACTCGGTGATCTGGCGTTTGATATTCAGTTTAATGCTGCAGTGATCCCTAATGAGTTTTTTGCACAACCTGCTGAAGATACAGCTTCATTAACATTAAACATGATGGCTGTTGATACACAAAGCAATGAAATGAAAGTGATCCGTGAGTTTTCATTGCCAGCAGAAGTTAGCCATAAATTAATTGATGTGGTTAACAAGCAGCGTGAAATCGAAGATGTGATGGCTGTGAATGCAGAAAACATGCATTTACTAAACACTATCAGCACTGAAGAGTTGCTAAAACAAATCACGCTTACGCAAATTCAAAGTGTGATTGCGCCAAGCTGTAGTTGTGGTCATGATCACCACCATCATCACTAATTAATGAATATATTTAAAAAAACATCGCCTTTGCGCGGTGTTTTTTTTCGTCTTAATTACACTTACGCTGTCATGATTAAAAAACGTCAGGCCAAAGATTGAGTGGTAGAGGGTATATAGCAAAAGGGCTTTGAACATGAGGTTCAAAGCCCTTTCTAAATTCTTTTTTCAGTAAGGTATTTTAATGCTTACTTATTGTTGCCGTTTTTGTATAGAGAAGAAAACGCTGGAGTGTATAGAGCAACAATTTTATTTACGATGCGAGTCATGGAATTACCTATAAAGTTTAAGCTGTTTTTACTGTACAACCTTCGCCCAACCCTAAGATATATAGGCATTCAGTCGTGTTTCGATGCGCGAATTATAGATATTTTTGGAACATTGAAAAATGAAAAAAACTAGTGTTTTAGTATTAGTTTTACTAATGAATTGGCGGTGTGTGTTAATAGGTAAAAATACGCTTTTAAACTAAGCTCTTTTGGTATCGTTGATAAAAGCAATAGCATAAAAAAGGCGATGTATTTCACTACATCGCCTTATCTATATTAGGTTCGTGTTAATGCCTAGCGCATTGTCACAAATTCCTCAGAGCCTGTTGGGTGAATAGCCACAACGCTATCAAAATCAGCTTTTGTTGCGCCCATCTTCATCGCGACACCAAAGCCTTGGATCATTTCGTCAACCGCGAAACCAATACCGTGTAGACCGACTACTTTCTCGTCATCGCCTGCACAGATCAGCTTCATCTTACATGGTTGACGGTGCGCAGTAACTGCGGTGTACATTGCTGTGAAGCCTGACTTGTACACTTTCACGTTTTCTTCGCCGTATTGCGCAATCGCTTCAGCTTCAGTAAGACCGATAGTACCGATTGGTGGGTGGCTAAATACTACTGTAGGGACTAATTTGTAGTCCATCTTCGCATCAGGTTTGTTGTTAAATAGACGCTCAGAAAGCTGACGACCTGCTTTAACTGCTACAGGTGTTAGTTCGATACCGCCTTCCATGATGTCACCGACACAGTAGATACCAGGAACGTTAGTTTGTTGGTATTCATCCACTTTGATGAAACCACGGTTATTGGTTTCAACACCCGCAGCGGCTAGGTTGATGGCATCTGTAGTTGGCTCACGACCGATAGCCCAGATCAGTACGTCAGTATTGTGTGATTCACCGTTTTCAAAGTACAGCGTGATTGAGCCGTCTTTTTCTTTCACTACTTCTTTTGGCACAGATTGCGTATGTAACGCTGGCCCTTCAGCTGCCATAACTTCAACTAGCGTATCTACAATCATTGGATCGAAGCTACGTAGTGGTGATTCTTTACGTACGAATAAGTGCGTATCTGTACCTAGTGCATTTAATACACCAGCGATTTCAACGGCAATGTAACCTGCACCAATGATAGCGGCACGTTTTGGTTGCTCTTTTAGTTCGAAGAAACCGTTAGAGTCGATACCGTAGTGTGCGCCTTGGATTGCAGGAATTGATGGACGGCCACCAACAGCAATAAGAATGTGATCAGCGGTGTAGTGTTCACCGTTTACTTCAACCGTTTTCTGGTCAACGAAATGGGCAAAACCGTTGATCACTTCAACTTTGTTATTGCCTAGTACATTGTCGTAAGAAGTGTGGATACGGCTGATGTAAGCTTCACGGCTTTCGACCAGTTTGCTCCAGTCAAAACCTTTTACATCAACATTGAAGCCGTAATCTTTTGCGTAAAGGTGCATAGCTTCAGCGATTTGAGCACCGTGCCACATCACTTTTTTAGGTACACAACCTACGTTTACACAAGTACCGCCGAGTGCTTTTGCTTCGATAATCGCAACTTTTGCACCATACATTGCAGCACGGTTTGCCGATGCAATACCGCCGCTACCACCGCCGATACAGATGTAATCAAAATGCTTTGCCATGACTTTACTCCATTAATATTCGTTATATTCGTGACGAGCTATTGAGCTAGTGTAATAAAGATTGGGGTGCCTGACGAGGATTTAAAATCGGAAAATACGATTGATTTGCTATTAAATCATCGGAAATTGAGATTGTGGCACGAATTATCTGGTACAGGCAGCATACACTGCCTGTATTTAAAGGGAGGAAATATTGCCAATGGAGCTTATTCAGGCACAACCCATTTAACGGTGTGGTGACCATGATTAGGCGCAATGGCTTGCTGTAACCAAGGTAGAATGTCACGCATTTGGCTTTCTAGCTTCCAAGGCGGGTTAATCACAATCATGCCTGATGCTGTCATACCGCGCTCTTCACTATCAGGCTCTACACCCAGTTCAATTTGTAAGATTTTTGGGATATTTAAATCTTTTAAGCCTTGAAGCATGTTGTCGATAGTTTCACGATAAACCACAGGGTACCAAATCGCATAGGTACCTGTCGCCCAACGTTGATGGCTTTGCTTGATCGCTTTTACTACATCTTGGTATTCATGTTTAAGTTCATAGGGGGGATCGATCAGTACCACACCGCGACGCTCTTTCGGCGGTAGGGTCGCTTTTAAGCGAGCAAAGGCATCTTCTTTATACATTTTTACTTGGCGATCGCCACGGAACTCTTGCAGGAGTAGAGGGAAATCACTTGGGTGAAGTTCGGTGAGTACCATACGGTCTTGATCACGGATTTGTGCGCGTGCCACTTTTGGAGAGCCAGGGTAGTAACGCAGCTCTTCGCCGTGATTAAGATCTTTAATCGTTTCAATGTAGCTTTGGATCGCTTCAGGGATATCATCACGTGACCAAATACGTGCAATACCTTGTTTAAATTCACCGGTTTTTTCGCTGCGCTCATCTTGCAGATCGTAACGACCTACACCTGAGTGGGTATCGTGATAGACGAAAGGTTTATCTTTCTGCTTGAGTGCATCCAAAATTAAGCTTTGAACAATGTGTTTAACCACGTCGGCATGGTTGCCAGCATGGAAGCTGTGACGATAACTCAGCATGAAATCAATCTCTATCGGTATATAAAAGGAGAGGGGTTAAACAGTATTATCGTTAATTCTCACCTATTATCCAACCATGACACCACCTTTAGAGTGAACAATCATGAGTAAATGCGTGAATTCTTGCCTTTTTATACACTAAACCACGCAAACGATTGAAATTTACCTATCGCGGGCGCATGTTAATAATAAGATAAAAAAATAAAGGAAAAGCGTATGTCTAACCCATTATTGACGATGACCGATTTGCCACCGTTTGCTCATATTAAACCTGAGCATATTAAGCCCGCGGTTGAACAAGCGATCGCAGATTGTCGTGAAAATGTAGAATCTGTGTTGATGGAAATGGCAGAGCCAACTTGGGAAACCATCTGTGCGCCTTTAGCTGAAACTGATGATCGCCTAGGTCGTATTTGGTCACCTGTCGGTCATCTTAATGGCGTGAAAAATAGTGCTGAATTACGTGAAGCGTATGAAAGCTGTTTGCCTCTGTTATCTGATTACAGTACCTGGGTTGGACAACACAAAGGATTGTACGAAGCCTATAAAGCGATTAAAGCGAGCGATAAATTTGCGTCGTTGAATAAAGCGCAGCAAAAGTCGATCAAAGACGCCTTAAAAGAATTTGAGCTATCAGGTATTGGCTTACCTGCACAAGAGCAAGCGCGTTACGGTGAGATCAGTAAACGCTTATCTGAGCTATCTTCAACCTTTAGTAATAACGTGTTAGATGCCACCATGGCATGGAACAAGGTCATTACTGATGTTGAGCAATTAAGCGGTTTGCCTGAATCGGTTTTGCTTGCGGCAAAAGCGAACGCAGAAGCGAAAGAGAAAGAAGGGTATTTATTCACTCTAGAAATGCCGTCGTACTTACCGGTAATGACTTACTGTGATAATCGTGAACTCCGTGCTGAAATGTATGAAGCGTTCGGTACCCGTGCCTCAGATCGTGGTCCTAATGCAGGTGAATTTGATAACACTGAAGTCATTGCAGAAAAACTGAAACTGAGCCACGAACTGGCTCGTATGTTAGGGTTTAACAGCTACAGTGAAAAATCACTGGCGACCAAAATGGCGGAATCTACCGAGCAAGTGTTAGGTTTCTTAAATGATCTTGCTGATCGTGCGAAGCCACAAGGTGAGCGTGAGGTGGCTGAGCTACGTGAATATGCTAAGAATGAATATGGTATCGACGATCTACAGCCATGGGATTTTGCTTACTATTCAGAGAAGCTAAAACAACATCGTTACAGCATTTCAGATGAAGAATTACGTCCATATTTCCCTGAAAAGAAAGTCGTTGCAGGTCTCTTTGAGGTATTAAAGCGTGTGTTTGGTTTAGAGATCAAACAACGTGAAGGTGTAGAAGTTTGGCATGATTCGGTAACGTTTTATGACATCTTTGATAATAAAGGCAAACTTCGCGGTAGCTTTTATCTTGATCTTTACGCGCGTGATCATAAACGTGGTGGTGCGTGGATGGACGAATGCATGGTTCGTCGCACCCGTATTGATGGCACACTACAAACCCCTGTCGCCTACTTAACTTGTAACTTTAACCGTCCGATTGGCGATAAGCCGGCATTGTTTACTCACAATGAAGTCGTAACCTTGTTCCATGAAACGGGCCACGGTATTCATCACATGCTAACGCAAGTTGATGTAGCGTCAGTATCAGGTATTAACGGTGTGCCATGGGATGCGGTAGAGCTACCAAGCCAGTTCCTAGAAAATTGGTGTTGGGAAGAAGAAGCACTGGCGTTTATTTCTGGTCACTATGAAACAGGCGAGCCACTACCAAAAGAAATGCTAGATAAGATGCTCGCAGCGAAGAACTTCCAATCAGCGATGTTTATTTTACGTCAGCTTGAGTTTGGTCTGTTCGATTTCACGCTATACACCGAATATGATCCAGAAGTGGGCGCACAGGTGTTAGATACCTTATTTAAAGTGAAATCACGTGTCTCAGTGGTACCAAGCCCAGAATGGGGACGTTTTCCACACAGCTTTAGTCATATTTTTGCTGGTGGCTATAGTGCAGGTTACTACAGCTATTTGTGGGCAGAATTATTGTCTTCTGATGCGTTTTCACGCTTTGAAGAGGAAGGCATTTTCAATCCGCTAACAGGTCAAGACTTCCTAACTTGTATTCTTGAGCAAGGGGGCAGTGAAGAGCCAATGGCGCTATTCAAACGCTTCCGTGGTCGAGAGCCTGAGCTAGATGCAATGCTGCGTCATAGTGGTATTACGGGTTAATTATGACTATTGCTGTATAAAAAAAGGCTCCTTTAAGGAGCCTTTTTTGATCGAGTAGAATGTTTAGTCTTGCGATGTCACGACCATAGGCCAGCCCATATCTGTTTGACGGGTTGCTTCTTGGTGTAGCTCACTACGCGTTAGCGGGTTGTTGATCAGCCATTTTGCAGGCAACAGTAACGTTAACTTATCGTTATCAACTTGCAGGCTAAATGGCGGTAAACAATGGGTATCACGACGGTGGCACATAATCACGGCAATACGTAATAAACGCAGTAATCGCGCCGCGCTTTGAGCTGAGAGTGCATGTTGCTCAGGTAAGCTGGTGAGAGGACCAATGTAGCGACGTAAGATTTCGGCCAGTAAATGACGTTGAGCACGGGTAAAACCAGGAAGATCTAGGTGCTTGATTAGATAAGCTGCATGATCTGCACTTTTCTTAAATTCAATGCTTGTCCCTATCTCATGCAGTTTTACCGCCGCTTCCAATAAGTTTTGTGCTTGAGGCTCTAGTTGCCAATTTGGGCATTGGCTTAACATCGACATTGCCATATCGTTGACAATATCGGCATGTTCGGTATCAATTTGAAAGCGTTGCTGAACACTGTTTATGGTACGAGTACATACATCATGATGGCGCATTTGTTCCATCATTTCATACACCATGCCTTCACGTAGCGCGCCACCGGCTAGCGTCATAGATTCAATTTTTAATGACTCAAATAGCGCGATTAAAATTGATAAACCGCTAGGGAATACTAATGCGCGTTCTAGTGTTAAACCTTCAATATCAAGATCTTCTAAGCGCTCGTATTGCATAGCTTGACGTTGTAAGCGCTTAAGCTTTTGCAAGGTAATGATTTCATCCATTCCTTGCGCCAGCATAATTTCTTGTAGTGCTTGTACCGTTCCACTGGCACCAACACAAGATTCCCAACCGAGTTCGGTATAGCGTTCAATGATCGGTTCAATGACTTCTTTGGCGCCATTAATCGCCGCTTCGAAGTTGGCTGAAGTGAGGTAGCGATCTTTAAAGTAACGTTCAAGCCAAGTCACACAACCAATTTTTAAGCTGGTTAAAGCGCTGCTATCAAACCCTTTGCCAATAATAACTTCAGTGCTGGCACCGCCGATATCGACCACTAAACGTTTATCACTACCACCAGAGGTGTGCGCCACCCCTTGATAGATAATGCGGGCTTCTTCTTCACCCGGAATAATATTGACCGGATAACCAAGAATAGCCTTCGCCTTGGAAAGAAATTCTTCTGCATTCACTGCTGTACGTAAGGCGGCAGTACCAACGATACGGATATGGTCGGCTTTGATATCTTGTAAGCGTTCGGCAAAGAGAGCCAAACAATCAAGGCCACGCTGCATCGCTTCTTCGCTGAGTACATTTTGGTTGTTAAGCCCTGCGGCTAAACGCACTTTACGTTTGATTTTCGCGAGTGTCTGAACACTGCCATTTACTTCGCGCACAATCCACATGTGGAAACTATTTGAGCCGAGATCAATGGCGGCATAAAGCGGTGATACTGAATTTCTTTCCATAGACATACATTACTTATCGTTATTACGCAGGCTTATTGTTTTGAGGCGGACGACGGCGATTATTGCGCGAACGTTGTTGCCCTTGACCTTGGCCTTGACGTTGAGTGTTACGGCGACCACCTTGACGAGGATTTCGTTGGAGGCGGATCGGTGCTGGAAGATCGTCTAACAATGCTTCTGAATCATACTTTGACTGTGGAATACCATGTTCAATGTAAGTTTCAATAGCGGTTAGGTTAATAGCGTACTCTTCACAAGCAAAACTGATTGAGTGACCACTTAGGCCTGCACGACCTGTACGACCAATACGGTGTACATAATCTTCTGCATCATCAGGGAGATCGTAGTTAAATACGTGCGTTACTGCAGGGATATGCAAACCACGTGCAGCGACATCGGTCGCGACTAAGATATCAACATCACCGTTGGTGAATTGATCCAAAATACGCTCACGTTTTTTCTGTGGTACATCGCCAGTTAGCAAACCAACACGATGACCATCAGCAGCTAAGTGACCCCAAACATCTTCACAGCGGTGCTTGGTATTAGCAAAAATAATTGCGCGCTCTGGCCACTCTTCCTCGATCAACGTTTGTAGTAAACGCATTTTTTCTTGGTTAGATGGGTAGAACAATTCTTCTTGAATGCGGTGGCCCGTTTTTTGTTCCGGCTCAACGACAACGCTTTCAGGACTATTCATATGTTCAAATGCTAATTCTTTCACACGGTAGGACAATGTGGCTGAGAATAGCAGGCTTAAACGCTCGCTCGGTGCTGGCATGCGACGGAACAAGAAGCGAATGTCTTTAATAAAACCTAAATCGAACATACGATCGGCTTCATCAAGTACTACGACTTGAATGCTCGCTAAATCAATAACACGTTGCTTGTAGAAATCAATAATACGGCCACACGTACCGATTAAGATATCCACACCCTCATCAAGAATCGCTTTTTGCTTCTCGTAAGGTTCGCCACCGTAAGCGAGGCCGGCTTTCAAGCCCGTACTTGCAATCAGTGATGATGCATCATTATAAATTTGGATCGCCAATTCACGCGTAGGCGCCATGATAATGGCACGCGGTTGATTGGTTTTTCGATGTGCAGGCGCAGCAGTCTCCAATAAATGGTTAAAAGTAGCGGTTAGGAAGGCAATGGTTTTACCCGTACCTGTTTGAGCCTGTCCCGCGATATCATGGCCAGTGAGCATAACTGGCAATGCCAAGGCTTGGATCGGGGTACAATTATGGAACCCTTTATCATCCAATCCTTTTAAAACTAGAGGGTTTAACCCTAGCTCGGCAAATTTCCGCTCTGTGATGTGAGTCGTCTTCATTGCTATAGAATATCAGCTTAGGGTTGCAATACGAAACGTATTCCATTCAAATAGGGTAACGATTTGCTGGTAAAATAAGATCAGCTAACAAAATCAACTGTTGGAGTGGAAGATGAGCGACAAGATTGTGCAGCTTACAGATGCGAGTTTTGACACTGATGTAATCAATGCTGCTGGCCCGGTATTAGTCGATTTTTGGGCTGAATGGTGTGGTCCATGTAAAATGATTGCCCCTATTCTTGACGAAATCGCTGATGAATACGAAGGCAAGCTAACGATTGGTAAATTAAATATTGATCAGAATGCGGAAACACCGCCGAAGTTTGGTATTCGTGGTATTCCGACATTACTGCTGTTTAAAGACGGTGGTGTAGCGGCAACAAAGGTTGGCGCGCTGTCGAAAACACAGCTTAAAGAGTTCTTAGACGCGAACCTATAAGTGCAATTTTACAAACCATGGACAATTTGTAAGTTGTACATGGTTTGTCTAACGTCTATGCTAGACGGATAGAACGTTTAGTGTTACCTTAGCGCACAGAAATTACATTTTCGTTCATTTCTTGACCAGGCCCTATTGGTCATCTTTATCTCAACTAATATAGAACCCCGATTTTGACAGACAAGAAACCCACCACTATGAACCTTACAGAATTAAAGAGCCAACCGATTTCTAAGTTGGTATCACTTGGCGAAAGTTTAGGATTAGAAAACCTTGCCCGCTTGAGAAAGCAAGACATCATCTTCTCCATTCTTAAGCAGCATGCGAAGAGTGGTGAGGATATTTTTGGCGATGGTGTTCTAGAAATATTACAAGATGGCTTCGGCTTCCTTCGTAGCGCTGATAGTTCTTACCTTGCTGGCCCTGATGATATTTATGTATCACCAAGTCAAATCCGTCGTTTTAACTTACGTACTGGCGATACCATTGCCGGAAAAATTCGTCCACCAAAAGACGGTGAGCGTTACTTTGCACTACTGAAAGTTAACGAAGTAAACTACGACAAGCCAGACAACGCCCGCAATAAGATCCTATTTGAAAACCTTACCCCACTGCATGCAAACTCACGTATGCGTATGGAACGTGGTAACGGTTCTACAGAAGACATCACAGCACGTGTTCTTGATTTAGCATCACCTATCGGTAAAGGCCAGCGTGGTCTGATTGTTGCTCCGCCAAAAGCGGGTAAAACAATGCTACTTCAAAACATTGCCCAAAGTATTGCCCATAACCACCCTGAGTGTGAGTTAATGGTATTGCTTATTGATGAGCGTCCAGAAGAAGTGACCGAGATGCAACGCCTTGTAAAAGGCGAAGTGATTGCATCAACGTTTGATGAGCCAGCATCACGTCACGTACAAGTGGCTGAAATGGTAATTGAAAAAGCAAAACGTTTAGTAGAGCACAAGAAAGATGTGGTTATCTTACTTGACTCAATTACACGTCTAGCACGTGCATACAACACCGTAATTCCTTCTTCTGGTAAGGTATTAACTGGTGGTGTAGATGCCAACGCCCTTCACCGTCCTAAGCGCTTCTTTGGTGCTGCACGTAACGTAGAAGAAGGCGGTAGCTTAACTATCATCGCAACAGCACTCGTTGATACTGGTTCGAAAATGGATGAAGTTATCTACGAAGAATTTAAAGGTACAGGTAACATGGAACTTCACCTTTCTCGTAAGATCGCTGAGAAACGTGTATTCCCTGCTATTGATATCAACCGCTCAGGTACGCGTCGTGAAGAGCTACTAGCGAAAGCGGACGAGCTACAGAAGATGTGGATTCTACGTAAGATCGTTCACCCAATGAGCGAAACTGACAGCATGGAATTCTTAATTGATAAGCTATCAATGACGAAGACTAATGATGAATTCTTTGATGCGATGCGTCGTCAGAAGTCATAATACGCTGTACTGAGTCACAGATTTTGAAAACGTCGCCCACGGGCGGCGTTTTTTATTGACAGAAATTACCTTGTATTGCGATGGTATGGGTAAGGAAGAAGAGTTTTACTTCGCTAGGGAGGCGTTATGTTACGACATTGGTGTGCGCTAGGCTTGCTGATCGCCTCGGCATTACAGCCTATTTCTGCGACAGAGATAACCGAAGCGAAAATCCAGCATATTAAGCAAATGCCACAATTTGTTGCTCACATTGAGGCGCTCAAACCTTATTATGATCACAGTGATTTTCAGTCATTGGAGATTCTGCTTGATCAACTCCCACCATTAACTCAAGAAGTGGCTCGTAGCCAGTTGATCAAATACGCCAGCGAAGTCGGTCGTTTTAACACTGCTCGTATTGCGTGGCTCAAAATTCAAGCAAAGCGACAATCACCGTTTACTATTACCGAGCAAGGTGATGGTTATACCGTCAGCCGAATGGCTTTCTTTTATAGTAATCAAGCCAATGGGCTGCTGCGTGAGTGGAAAAAAGACTTAGTGAGCCAGCGAGCTGTGATTAACTTAGAGCGAGGAAAATTGACGTTATCTGAATGGCTAAAAGGCGATTTAGAGCAGCAACAGAAGCGCAGCCAAGTGATTGCACGTGCGATCCCGCAATTATCACCGCCAGCAATTAATGCGCTGGTTGAGCAGTTTCATTCAGATCCTCAGCTGATTTGGCTGCCAGATAACAGCATCTTAGCAACCTTAGCAGCACACTCTAATGATGCGAAGTTGTATGATGTGTTATGGCGTCGCCGTACCGATCAATACAGCTTGGCAGAATTAAACCGTTTATCTCAAATTACCGCTTCTGATTTTGTGGTAAACCAATTAATTGCAGCAACGGCTAACCCTTCATTAAAAGAGCCAGCATACCGCGCTTTAACCAGCTTTAAGCCATTACCAGATACCGCCAAAACCTTTTTACAGAACCAGCTAGGTAATGAAATAGAACGTTTATTGATCACGCCTCACTTGCTTAAGCAAGGCCATGGTCACTGGTTGCAACAACTCTTAACGGCTAGCAGTGATCCTGATTTAGTGGCTCATATTGAAGAACTGCTATCGATGGGCTCAGTGTCTGCAATGAAACCCTAACCCCTTTATTTACTCGGGTGATAACCAGCTTAATTGAAACATCTGGTGGCGAAATTAGACCGCAGAACGGGTGTTTTAGCCTCTACAACTGGTTATACTAGCGAAAATCATTCTCATCACTACGCTGTTATTTTCGGTTATGGCGTAGCTCAATCGTGGTATCAGATATGAAATTCAAGGATCTGCGAGACTTCATCGCCTATTTAGAACAAAACGGGCAATTGAAGCGAATTAAGCAAGCAGTCGATCCCGATCAAGAAATAACAGAAATTAGCGATCGTACTTTACGTGCTGGTGGTCCTGCGCTTTTGTTTGAAAATCCTATTGGTTACAACATGCCAGTGCTTGCCAACTTGTTTGGTACGCCACAGCGTGTTGCGATGGGAATGGGGCGCACAGAAGTGAAAGAGTTGCGCGAAGTCGGTAAATTATTAGCGTATTTAAAAGAGCCTGAGCCACCTCGTGGTTTTCGTGAAGCGTTAGATAAGATCCCAGCATTTAAGCAAGTACTCAATATGCCAGTGAAGCGTCTGCGCAATGCACCGTGCCAAGAAATTGTGTGGCAAGGTGATGAGGTTGATTTAGATAAAATCCCTGTAATGAGCTGTTGGCCTGATGATGTGGCACCACTGCTTACATGGGGCTTAACCATCACTAAAGGACCACATAAAAAGCGCCAAAATTTAGGGATTTATCGTCAGCAAAAAATCGCGAAAAATAAAATCATTATGCGCTGGTTGGCTCACCGTGGTGGGGCGTTAGATCTGCGTGAATGGATGGAAACCCATCCGGGTGAGAAATTCCCAATCACTGTCGCTTTCGGTGCCGATCCGGCCACGATTTTAGGGGCTGTGACGCCAATTCCAGATACCTTATCTGAGTACGCTTTTGCAGGCTTACTGCGTGGGCGTCGTACTGAAGTGGTGAAAAGTTTAACCAATGACTTAGATGTGCCAGCAAGTGCAGAAATTGTCATGGAAGGCTATATCGACCCTGAAGAGTTTGCTGATGAAGGCCCGTATGGCGATCATACTGGTTACTACAACGAGAAAGAGCGTCATCATGTCTTTACCATTACGCATATCACCATGCGTAACGATCCGATTTATCACAGCACCTACACTGGTCGTCCGCCCGATGAGCCTGCAGTATTAGGTGTGGCACTTAATGAAGTCTTTGTGCCTATTTTGCAAAAGCAATTTCCTGAGATAGTTGATTTCTACCTGCCACCAGAAGGGTGTTCATACCGCATGGCAGTGGTGACGATGAAGAAGCAATATCCGGGTCATGCCAAACGTGTGATGATGGGCGTATGGTCTTTCTTGCGCCAATTCATGTACACCAAATATGTGATTGTGTGTGACGAGAGTGTCGATGCCCGTAATTGGGACAGTGTGGTGTCTGCGATGACAACTCACATGGAGCCCGTGCGTGATACCTTGTTCATTGATAACACGCCGATCGATTCCTTAGATTTTGCTTCGCCTGTGGTTGGGCTTGGCTCTAAAATGGGCTTAGATGCAACGGTGAAATGGGACGCTGAGCTTGCGAGTACACCATCAATTGCAACCAAATATGATCAGCAATTTGATGTTGAAGCGGGCATAGCTGCTTTGCGTGACACTTATTCTGAGATCATTGATATTTACTTACCGACGGCAAGTAAGCAGCAGATGGCGATTGTAAGTATTACCAATACTGAAGCGGATCAGGCGCAACGTGTGATGCAAGGTGTTTGGGACTTCATGGCGCAGTTTAGTGATGCAAAATTTGTCATCTTGTGTGATCAAGACGTCAACGTGCGTGATTGGAACGATGTTATTTGGGCGATCACTACACGTATGGATCCTAGCCGTGATACGGTACAGCTAGCGTCAGTATTAGACCAAAGTAGTAAGCTTGGATTAGATGCGACGAATAAATGGCCTGATGCTGTGGCACGTGAATGGGGCAACCCAATAGTTAAAAATCCGCAAGTTGTCGCGAAAATAGATGCGATTTGGGACCAACTTGGGATCGAGATCTAACTGTTTATCGCTATACTGAGCGGTAGAGTGAGTATTATTTATTGCTGCTTCAAAGAGTAAGTAGTAAGAGAAAATTATGTATCAAGTACGCCTGTTGCCAAACAACATCACCTTTACTGCGTCAACGCAGCAAACGGTATTACAAGCAGCGCTCGACGCAGGCATTACTTTTCCCAATCGCTGTCAGGTAGGGGCATGTGCTATGTGTCTGTGCCGTAAAACATCCGGTGAAGTGAGTTATCAGTTAGCGCCAATGCTCACTGAAAAAGAACAAGCGGAAGGATGGATTTTTACCTGCCAAGCGGTCGCGGAAAGTGACTTGGTGTTAACGTTAGACTAGAGGAAAACCATGTCTATCCAGTGCGAAGTAAAGTCAGTACAACCCTTAGCCGCGAACACGTATCGCATTTTGTTAAAGCCTGAGCAGGCGATTGATTTCAAAGCGGGACAATATCTGCTTGCGGTAATGGGCGAGAAAGATAAGCGTCCATTTTCAATTGCCAGTAGCCCATGTCGTGAAGGCGAGCTTGAACTACATATTGGTGCGGCAGAGCAAAATGCGTATGCATTAGAAGTAGTAGAAGCGATGAAAGCGGCATTAGATTGCAATGAACCTGTGGTGATTGATGCTGCCCACGGTGATGCATGGCTGCGCCATGAAAGTGAGCGTCCACTACTAATGATCGCCGGTGGTACTGGTTTTTCTTATATCCGTAGCATGCTTGATAACTGCATTAGCCGTGGTTTAACCCAGCCTATTTTTGTGTATTGGGGTGGTCGTGGTATCGATCAGCTGTATGCGAATGAAGAGATGCAGGCGTTAGCAGCAAAACACGGCAACATTACCTATGTGCCTGTAGTTGAAAATGCCCCTGCAAACTGGTCAGGCAAAGTCGGTAATGTATTGGATGCTGTTGCAGAAGATTTTGTTTGCCTATCAGCGTACGACATCTACGTGTGTGGTCGTTTTGAAATGGCAGGTGCCGCCCGTGAGCGTTTCTGCAGTGATAAAAATGCGCAAAGAGAACATATGTTTGCTGACGCATTTGCGTTTATTTAACGATTAAATGTTTAAACCAAAGCCAGCGTTAAACGCTGGCTTTGTTGTTTTTATAACAAGCGATTTACCATTGGCTTTGCTGAACTTTGCGTTTCACCCAGGTTTCATTTAGCCACAGTGAAAACATTATGATCACGCCACCGACTATCAAACGTGAATAATCCACATCACGATTCCAAATCACGATATTCACAATCAACCCAGCAGGTACCAGTGCATTATTCATGATTGCCAGCGCGCCAGCATTGACTAACGTCGCCCCTTTATTCCAGATGAAATACCCTAAGCCTGAAGCAACGATACCAAGATAAACCAATATCCCCCATTGAGTATCGGTCGTCGGTAGCTTGTCGTTATTGCCAAACAATAAGAACATCGGTAACGCGATACAGATAGCACCAATGTAAAACCAGCCAAATACCGTATGTTGTGGCAACTCTGTGGTTTCTTGTTCGATAATTCGCTTATAGCCCACTTGCCCGATAGCAAAACACAGGTTCGCCCCTTGGACGATGAAAAAGCCGATAATAAAGTTTTGGTTGATGCCTTCAAACTTGATCACAGCAGCACCCAGTACAGCGATTGCTGCGGTGAGCAAATACCACGGAGAAAACTGTTTATGGAGTGCATCGTAAATCAAAGTGACATAAATTGGGGTGAAAATAGTAAACAGTAATACTTCAGGCACACTGAGATATAAAAAAGATTGGTAGTAGAAGCAATACATGATCCCTAATTGGAAAGCGCCAACCATCATTAATTTGAGCGCTAATTTGAGATGAATATGTTTAAAGCGTAAAAAAGGGATAAAAACCAACGCGGCTAAACTGACACGAGTTAATACCGAAAACCAAGGGTCAACCTGACCTGCAAGGTAGACGCCAATTAAGCTAAAAGAAAACGCCCATAAAAGGGTGATGACAGATAAATATCCCATTACGCCAGCAACATCCATTTGAAAAATTAAGGGTATGCAGTGTAGCGAAAGTTAATCTTGTCGCCTATGAAAGATAGAGTAGAAAATAACAGGTATGAGCAGCAGCCAACGGTGTTGGCTGCTGGATTAAGAGGGGGATAGCGAGATTATTTCAGTGGAATCATTAATAAATCAACAGGCGTACGGCTTAGAAGTTGGCGGGTTGATGATAAGATTTTGCTCCAGAAATCTTGATGATGACCACAAATGACCAAATCAACATCCATGTTTTTTATCGCATGACAAATTTCTTCACTCAGATCACCGCTACCGACAAGGGTATGTGACACCGGATAGTGTGCTTTTTGTGCCAGTTGATGAAGGCGTGTTTGCGCATCATTTTCAGCACGCTCATGCATCTCTGCTAAATTAATATCAATGAGTCCGGTGTATAAATCAGCGTAATCAACATCGATATGGATCAGAGATAACTTCGCATCTAGGGCTTTGGCTAATAGCGCGGCCTTATGGACTAATACTTCGCTATCGTCTGATAAATCGATGGCGGCAAGGATATGTTTATAGACCATTAACTGACACTCCATATTCATTAGGTATGATTCATATTAGCATTGAGTATGGGGCAAAAATATCGATTTAGTCGCATCTTATTACGGAGTTGTGGTTAATTATTTTTCAAAAACAAGTAAGCGATTTTACTGTTGATTTCGTACTTCATGAAAAATAAAAGAGAATTATCTCAGTATTTTTTTTCGTTAGTTGCATTCTAAACAATGCGCAGTGACAATGTCTTGATTACACTTAAACAAACAGGAGTAGTGCAATGTTAGCCAAGGCTATGGTTGATAACCTAAACGAGCAAATCAACTTAGAATTTTTCTCTTCAAACCTATACTTACAGATGAGTGCATGGTGTGAGGATAAAGGTTTCGAAGGTGCTGCTGAATTTTTACGTGCTCATGCCGTTGAAGAAATGGAACATATGCAACGTTTGTTTACTTATGTGAGCGAAACAGGCGCATTGCCAATTCTTGGTACGATTGAGGCGCCAAAACACGAATTTGCATCACTAGGTGATGTATTCCGTGAAACCTATGAGCACGAGCAATTAATTACTAAGAAGATCAATGAGCTTGCTCATGTTGCATTTACTACGCAAGATTACTCAACATTTAACTTTTTACAGTGGTACGTATCAGAGCAACACGAAGAAGAAAAATTGTTTAAAGGCATTTTAGATAAAATTGAGTTAGTCGGTGAAGACGGTAAGGCACTATTCTTTATTGATAAAGATTTATCCGCGATGGCAAAAGCAGAGTCTACATCTGTTATGGATTCACAAGCCTAATATTGATAGGGAGCAAATTTGCTCCCTTATCTCCCGGCGAGTGGAACCGCATTTTTTGGGAGAATATATATGAGTAGTGATGCATTTCTTTTCGCACTTTTTTTAGTGGCAGTTGTTAATACGTCTCGTTACATCAGTACCTTAAGAACATTGCTGGTGGTGATGCGAGAATGTGATCCCCTGTTGTATCAGCAAGTGGATGGGCGCGGTTTTTTCTCTTCTCAAGGTAATGTCAGTAAACAGATCCGTTTATTTCATTACATCCGCAGCGAGCAATATAAAAAGCATCATGATCCGGTCTTTATGGCGAAATGTATTAAAGTACGTAAGCTATTTGTTCTCGCCAGTACCTTTATGATCACCTTTTTTATCGCGATTTTTGCGGTTGCCTTTCTTGGCTACTAACACTTCTTCGACGGAGCACTAAGAACCTTGTTTTTAGGCTAGCTTTGCGCGGTGTCCGATGTTTAGTATGATCTCAATATAATATGACGGATAGGCTATATCGGTAGCCTATTTTTTGCGTATCGCTAATCATAGAGAAACAGAAACGTTATGGAAAAGTTCATATATTGGTGGTCGTCGTTAGAAAAGGGCGCATCTGTCGATTGGATGTATAACATTGGCTTACTGTTATTGTTGAGCTCGGTGTTATGGGGCGGATGGATCTTATTGTCACGCCGTTTAGCTATAGTGGCAGAAAAAAGTCAGTTTATTTGGGATGACGCATTAATCAGTGCGATCCGCGCCCCCATTACCTTATGTATTTGGGTTTGGCCGGGACTGCTGTCGATAGGCATATTAGTCGATAACTTGACCAGTTATTCCAGTACATCATTATCGACTCTTCGTCATCTGTTGCTGATCTGGACTATTGTTTGGACGCTATTTCGTTTAATTTCCAATATGGAGCAGACCATATTGGAAAACCGACCGCAGCGTGATGCGACAACCGTAAATGCGATATCGAAGATTTTGCGTTTAATCGTCATGGTGTTTGGCGGTTTAATTGCGATGCAAAATCTGGGCTTGAGTTTATCAGGCTTACTCACCTTTGGTGGTGTTGGTGGTTTAGTTGTCGGTATGGCAGCCAAAGATCTGCTGGCGAATTTCTTTGGCGGCATGATGTTATATTTTGATCGTCCGTTTAAGGTGGGTGATTGGATCCGCAGTCCTGATCGTCAAATTGAAGGTACGGTAGAGAAAATTGGTTTCCGTATGACCATTATTCGCACCTTTGATAAGCGTCCAATGTATGTGCCTAACTCGGTGTTTAGCTCGGTGGTGGTAGAAAATGCGTCTCGCATGCTCAATCGCCGTATTAAGCAAAGTGTCGGTTTACGGTATTGTGATGCTGCGGTGGTGGGTGATGTCGTGCGTGATATTAAAACTATGCTACAAAACCATCCAGATATCGATACTCGACAAACCTTGATTGTGAGTTTTGATACTTACGGTGCGTCGTCACTTAATATCTTGGTATATACCTTTACCAAAACGGTTGAATGGATTAAGTACAAAGACGTACAGCAGGATGTGATGCTTAAAATTGTTGAGATTGTACATTCGCATGGGGCCGATTTTGCTTTCCCAACCACAACATTAGACATGCCTGCAGCGGCATCTACGGCATTGGCCTCTATTGAGCGTGCTCAGCAAGCTTAATAGGTTTGCTATCAGGATAAATTATTACGGTTGGTATTACGCCATTAGGTAGGTAAAATAGCCGCCGCGAGAGAGAAAGGATGCTAGCGACTAGCATCCTTTTTTCGTTTTTCCCTTAGTGTTTTTGAAAGGCAGATAGTAATTCATGGCAAATAAATACGATGTCGTCATTATCGGTGCAGGTGCTGCAGGGCTAATGTGTGCAGCTGAAGCGGGTAAGCGTGGTCGCTCTGTATTGGTGGTTGATCATGGTAAGAAGCCGGGACGTAAAATCCTGATCTCAGGTGGCGGTCGTTGTAACTTTACCAATATGGATGTGGCCGCGAATAATTATGTTTGTCGTAATCCACACTTTGTGAAATCTGCGCTATCTCAATACACCCAATGGGATTTTATAGGCATGGTGTGCCAACACGGGATTGACTATGAAGAGCGTGATCATGGCCAGTTATTCTGCCTAGATTCCGCCAAAGACATTGTTCAAATGTTGTTGTCTGAATGCGATATGCCTAATATCGCCCAGCGTTACCAAGTCGATGTTCATAGTATTGAAAAGACGGATTCAGGCTTCACGCTTGGCCTTAATACCGACACCGTTAGCTGTGAATCGCTGGTGGTCGCAACCGGTGGTTTATCGATGCCGAAACTGGGTGCAACCCCGTTTGGTTATCAAATTGCTGAGCAGTTTGGCTTGAAAATGATCCCAACTACTGCAGGTCTTGTACCGTTTACGCTGCATGTTGAAGATAAAGAAGCGCTCGCGGATCTGTCTGGTATTGCTGTTCCTGCGGTCGTTGAAACTGAAGATGGCACTTCATTTAAAGAGAACTTACTGTTTACCCACCGTGGTTTATCAGGCCCTGTGATTTTACAGGTATCGTCATACTGGAAGCCGGGTCAGAAGATCACCGCAGATTTATTACCGCATTTAACCTTGGTTGACACCTTAAATGAGATGCGTGAAGCACATCCAAACCAAAGCTTGAAAAACTCGCTGTCTCGCTTACTGCCTAAGCGTCTTATCGAGGCTTTGATTGAGCGTGGTGATGTACAAGATAAACCGTTAAAGCAACTTAATCATAAAGAGCTGGCATTACTGAGTGAATACTTCCACCAATGGCAGATCGCGCCAAATGGTACAGAAGGCTATCGTACAGCAGAAGTGACATTAGGCGGCGTTGATACCGATGAGCTATCCTCAAAAACCATGGAAACTAAGAAAGTTAAAGGCTTGTACTTTGCGGGTGAAGTGATGGATGTGAGTGGTTGGTTAGGTGGCTATAACTTCCAGTGGGCATGGAGCTCTGGTTATGTTGCTGGGCAATATGCCTAATTTATTTCATACAATATTTTGTCTCTAGTTTTAATACTCTCTTATTAAGAAAGATAAGAGAGTATCTCCCTGCCTATCACGACGTTACTGACTTTTCTTGTTTGAGCGTGTCTTGTAGCCAAGCAATGACGTTTTGTACTTCTGGCCTGTTCTGGCTTTCTTTCTTACTGACGATGAAATAGCTACAACGGCTTAATACACTATGGGGTGTAAGCTCTGCTAATAAGCCTGCTTTTATTTCATCGTTGACAAACATTCGATGTGTAACAAAAACACCCAACCCTGCGATAGCAGCTTCAATTGCCTGCACAGAACTTTGAAAATAACGCCGCTTGGTGTTGTTAGGTACATCGACGCCTAAGCTTTGACACCAATGTGTCCAATCTGAGTCACGTAGAGAGCGATCCACCCAAATCGTTGGCTGTTCAGCAAAGTAGTTATCTAAATCATCAGGAAGAGGCTTTTTGGCGGGGCTACCGACTAGCACCAACCTATCTTCATTCCAAGGAACCACATTGTACTCAGGCCATTCATTTCCCTCACCATAACAAATAGCAATATCAAGGTTATGGGGAAGGAGCTCTAATGCCAACGTCGAATGCGTAGAAAAGCGTAAATCAATATCAGGATACTTTTCTTGTAATGCTGGCATTCGAGGAATTAACCATTTTAGCCCTAAGGAAGGAATAATACTGATAGAGATCTGCTGCTGAGAGGTTAACTCTCGAAGAGTTGCCTGTTCAATGATATTTATCCCCTCTTGAATGGCACGTTGATAGCGTTTTCCATCTTCTGTTAACGTCATTTGACGTGTTGTACGATGAAATAACCGCTTTCCGAGATAGCTTTCAAGGTTTTGAATACTTTGACTAACAGCTGAGTGAGTGACGCACAACTCATTGGCTGCTTTAGAAAAATTAAGGTGTTCACATACGCTGAGAAAAACAGGCAGCGATTTTAATGGCGGTATATGCTTCATTTTCATTTGTTAGAAAAACTTACATAACCGTAAGTATATATCGTTTCTCTCTATTGTCGCTAAAAACTAAAATACAGTGAAAACAATATGAAATAGTCATATTTAGCAGGATATCTAATTGAAGTGCTAATGACCTAACAAGAGAAAATTATGATGAAAAAAGCATTACTCGTTATCGATTTTATTAATGATATTGTCCACCCCGACGGAAAAATCCCATCATGTGCTTCGCATGTTCAAGAACAAAATGCGATACCCCATACCAACCAAGCGCTTGCATATGCCCGTAAAAATGATTGGTTAGTGATTCTCGTTAAAGTCGGATTCGAATCCCATTATTATGCCCAACCTAAAAACTCGCCAATCTTTGGTTTGGCCAATCAATATAAGGCATTGCAGTTAGGCTGCTTTGGTACTGAATTTCATGATGATTTAGATGTACAAACGAGTGACTTTATTATTGAAAAACCAAGAATTAGCCCTTTTTACGGTACACAATTAGAAGCGGTTTTACGTGCCAACCGTATTGAACATGTGTATTTAGCTGGTGTGAGTACCACTTTAGCTATTCAATCGACGACCCGAGATGCGCATGACCGCGATTATAAAGTGACGATTATTGAAGACGCTTGTGCTGCAGACAGTCAGCAAACACATCAACAGTCTATTGAGTTGCTTTCTCGACTTGCCGAAGTGATCAGGGTTGAACAGCTTACCTGTTAGTAATTGAGACAAATACAAGAGCATAAAGCCGATGAAAATGACATGGGGCTATAATCAGTGGCATATAAAACAGACACTATCTGCATGGTGTGATGTACCAACGCTTGTGTGCATGACGGTTGCTATTTTTCCCTGTTTCATTGTGGCGTGTATAACCGGCGATCATCATTACCTGCAACTGGGGTTGGTGAGTGGGGCACTTTTTTGTGTGCAAAATAGTTTAGGTTTAAGCGGGTTATTAGAAACGTGCTTACATTGGCTGGCTATTATTTTAGGTTTTACGGTGTTGTATTGGGTGCAAAGCTCTCCACTGTTGTTTGCTTTGTTCTGCGCTTTATTGGGGGCGATTTGCGCCAGTTTTGCTTATTGGGATAAAAATTTAAAATCGTTAGGAAATTGGATATTGATCCCTGCGTTATATTTAAGTTGTGAGCTTTATGATCGTGTAAACCCTCATACATTTACTCATGCGTATATAAAATTACTTGAACAATTACCCGTTACCTTAATTGGACCAATATTGGTTTTAGTCTGTTTAAATATGGCTAAAATGCCGAAAGATCGGACATATGCTCTGATTGGTAGGGATCATCCCTATATCGTTAAAAAACAACCAGCGGTCATTTACTCGGTATTAAGTATTTTCTTCGCTATTTTTATGACCGCTGTTTTTGTTAAATATTTCGCTATAAAACAAGGACAGTGGGTTATTTGGTCTTCGGTGAGTGTGATAACCGGGGAACTAAGTAGTATGCATAAAAAGCTTAAGCATCGAGGTAGAGGGGCGGTATTAGGTTTAAGTTTAGGAGGAGCGGCTGTTTATCTATTTTCACTTATTGGAAGTGCTACAGTACTAAATAGCTTTGCCGCGTTTCTTATTCCTTTAACTCTCGTCATTAAACCTTATCCTGTCGCTTTTACATTACGTTGTATGTTTATTGCCATTGCTGCTGGCTCGATGACACATACAGAATCAATTGCTATGGTTCGAATGTTCGATGTTGTATTGGGTGGTGCGATTGGTGTGATAAGTGTTTATGTTGTGACTTATGTGATTAGCCCTTTATTGAAAATAAAGAGAGAAAAAGAGGGATATTGAATCGATATTTAAATATAAAATGTTTATTTTAAATTTAAAATGATTACTATCAATGAGTTACATTGATAACCAAAAATTATAGAAAATAAGCCTTTACAATTACTGGTTATAAGACAATAATGGCGTCGCTCTGTTGTTCAGAGTTATTAATGAAACATCAAGTAAAAGTAAAACCTCAGAATTTCTTCGTTATTGTTGTCATCCTCAGTGTTTCCCTTAGCTTCATCGTCACATTCAATAATTCAAGCTTTCAGCGCATCGTGATTTTTTATTGCGATAACTCATGAATTTTAAATTAAATAAGGGACACAATATGTCTACTGGTATCGTTAAGTGGTTCAACGAAGAGAAAGGTTTCGGTTTCATTACTCAGGATAATGGCGGCGCTGACGTATTCGTTCATTTCCGTGCTATCGCTTCTGAAGGTTTTAAAACTTTGGCTGAAGGCCAAAAAGTTTCTTTCGAAGTAGAGCAAGGTCAAAAAGGCCTACAAGCAGCTAACGTTGTAGCGCTATAAGAATTTAAGTTGGCGCAAAGAGTTATATACTATTTGCGCCGCTTTCAAAGTAAAAATAATTAGTTATACCGTACCATCGAAAATAATAACCACTTCCAATATCTGCTTTTGTTTGTATTTGTCGTTACGTTCCTATTTCCCTCGTTACCTATAATAAATAGATTTTATACTCATTTTATAATTTAAATGTACTAAGAAATATCTTAGAAATTAATTTAAGTTAATGATAAAGCTAAGGATATGCTCATGTCTCGATCTCTTGGTCGTAAACGATTTTGGTTTCAACAAAACCGCCCTGTAAATACAATAAATACAGAAACAGAAGAAGCAATAAAATAATGAACGTAAATTTTAACTTATTAAAAAATAAACATTCTTGGAATTCAACAATTCATCAGTTAAATAGTGATGTATTAACCCGACATGTATTAATGAAAGGGAATGTTGATAATGTGGATATTAATTTCTCATACTGTGAAAAAACCGGTAAAGGCGATATTACTAATGCTGATAATAAACTAATTGGTAATTTCACTATCTCTTATTAATACCTAAAGGGTATTAAATTAATCGAATAAACACATTCGCTTAATTTAATAATCTTACTCGCTGAAAATTGAAATTTGTCATCTTTTTCGTAGAAGAAAACTGTTTATCGCCACATTTATGTTGTTTTATCCGTGTTTCCCTTTGCTTTATCGATAGTTCAAACATCGTTATTTCGGCCGTCGCGTGTTGCGACACCTCAATGAAATACATATAAGGGACACATAATGTCTAATAAAACACTTGGTTTAGTAAAATGGTTTAACGAAGAGAAAGGTTTTGGTTTTCTAACCCAAGACAATGGCGGCGCTGACGTCTTCGTTCACTTCCGTGCTATCGCTTCAGAAGGTTTCAAAACCTTAACTGAAGGTCAGAAAGTTTCCTTTGACGTAGAGCAAGGCCAAAAAGGTCTGCAAGCGGCAAATGTTATCGCGCTATAAGTTTATCTGTTGATAAGCATGAAATGCTGGCTAAGGCCGGCATTTTTTATATCTGTAATTTGGCGTCATTGATTGCGATGTAATACGCACGATATTAATTTTATTAATGGAATGACATAAAAAAATCCCCACTCAATGAGCGGGGATTTAGGTAGTCACGTTATCGACTTAGTCGATTATAGAGCGTCTTTATTGATACAAAGAACGTGGTATTTACCGTCTTCGATCTCTGCGCCTTCAGTTTCGTGTTCGAAACCTGGGAATTCTGCATCCCATGCTTCTAGTGCTTTCAAGTACTGGATTTGAGGACTTGTTTCGTCACCGAAGTTTTCACCACCCATTAGCATTGGGATGCCTGGTGGGTAAGGGATAACAGAGTTCGCTGCAACACGACCCACTAGCTTGTCAGAAGGTACTAGCTCAACTTCATCAGATACTACGAACTGGTAAGCAGTACGTGGTTTCACTTCCATTACAGGAAGGCTTGAGTAAGCATGGTTTAGTACTTGGCTTGGGTTATGGCGAACTAGGTATTCAAACATCTTGTTACCTAGATCTTTAAGACCAAGACCTTTGTATACTTCTGGTGCTGATGCAACTAACTCAGGTAATAGTGTTTCGATATCTGCGTTAGCATCGTAGTGACGCTTGAATGACAACAATGTGTTGATCAATGTGTCACGCTTACCTTTAGTAATACCCATTGAGAATAGGAACATTACTTGGAAGTCAGTAGTACGTGTTGGTACGATACCGAAACGACCTAGGTATGCAGTCACAAGCGCTGCTGGAACACCTGTTTCTAGGAAGTTACCGTTGTCGTCAAGTCCAGGAGTTAGCAAGCTAACTTTGATTGGATCAAGCATACACCAGTCATTGTCGATTTCGTCAAAGCCGTGCCACTTGTCGC